>CAZEBL010000094.1:0-9840 GCA_964510325.1 uncultured Melioribacter sp.
AAGATCTTCCGTTTGATGAATATTCTGCAACACTTAAAGGAGTACCCACTGCAGAAATAAAACTTGGTAAAAGTGATTTTCTTCCCACAACAATTAAAAACGCTTTAATGAATTCCTCAATTAAGCTCTCGCTCCCCGGTAATTCTTTCGATACGAACATTGATTTAAAATTTTCGAACTTATCAATGATGTTTGAATCCGAGCCGAAAAATATTTTTGAAAGTATTGTAAGACAGGTTCTTGAACGGGTTAACAGCTTTGATGTTAATCTTAGAATGTGGAATACAAAAGGTAATATTGACGTTGCGCTGTCAACGGATCTGGATAATCAAATAGCTAAGCGGCTTCAGGAAGTTGTTGGAGAAGAGTTGATTAAATTGCAAAATCAACTCAAATCCAAATTCGATACTTTTATCAATCAAAAAAGAAATGAGTTTAATAAGTTTTATCAGGCAAAAATATCAGAAGTAAAAGAACAGATTAACTATTATCAAACATTAATAACAGATCAGCTCAGTTTTGTAGAAAATAAGAAAAAGGAATTAGCCGAGAAACTGGAAAAGGAGAAATCCGGACTAATTGAAAATAAATTGCGGGATCTTTTAAAGAAATAAATTATCGTTTATTATTGCGATTTATTAACCATGATTTCTAGTTCTTCTGTTCGAAGATTTTCTGCATTCATCCGAACAGCAATAATCATTTTCCGTTTTACATTCATCACATGTAACAAGTAGCTTATCGCAATCCTGGTTATGACAATTAATGTAGTAAGAAGAAGGTTTGCCGCAATAATAACATTTACCTATATGCTTTAAGTCCTCTCTGGTATTAGGTGTAACAATTCTTCTTTCATCAAAGACAAACACGGATCCTTCCCAGTATTTATCCGGGAATTGTTTTATGTAATTCCAGATTCCGCCATCCATCTGATAAACATTCTTAAAACCTTTTTCTACCAGATAAGCTGATGCTTTTTCGCACCTGATTCCACCGGTGCAATATGTAACAATGGTTTTATCCTTATACTTTTCCAGTTCTTCTGCTACTTTCGTCCAATCGCGGAAAGTCTGCATATCGGGGGTAATTGCATTTTTGAATTTTCCGATAACACTTTCATAATTGTTTCTTGCATCAACAATTACAAATTCTTTTCCGCTTTCGTAAAATTCATTCAGCTCTTCCGGTTTTAATCTCTTGCCGGTTTTAGAAAGATCAACATCGCCAAAACTTGCATTCACAATTTCTTTTTTTATTCTTATATGAATTTTATTAAATGCATGAGAATCATGAACATCTTCCTTAAACCAGATATCGTCAAACTCAGGATAACTTCTAATCTCAGATTTATATTTCTCAATATTCTGCTGAGTGCCGGATACCGTTCCGTTTATCCCTTCGTGTGAGATCCACACTCTTCCAAGAATATCATTCTCATTACAAAATCGTAAATGGTCTTCCCAAAATTGATGTGGACGATCAAATGTTACATATTTATAAAAAAGCAATACTATATAATTCATTTTCTTTATCTAACAATTTTGGGGTACAAAGATAAGAAATCCGGATTATTGCAGAAAATGGCTCAAGCTCTAAATAATAGACTAATGATAGAATTTATTCCTCCTACCTAATTAAGTAAAGCATTACTATATTTATAAACAAAATTCAGGTTTTGCATTAAAAATGAATGAACCCAATATCAACATAGGAGTTTTATCTGCCCGTGAAATCAGGTTTGAATTATACGGGGATTTTAATTTAACCGGTGTAAATAAAAGGCAAAGTGGAATCTATACCGCAAAACTGGAAAATGATAAGGTTGTTCTTTCAAAAGATAACGTGGAGGTCCATTCTGCAAACGAAATTATTTTAATACCCGGGGATATTGAGATAGAGTCTTTTCTATTAAGAGATGTAATTATTGGAAAACAATTTCACTGGGAGAAAAAAGAAAATCAGAGGTTCCGGGGTGTTCTTAAAATAATAAAAGAAAAAAATCATCTTACCGCAATCAATATAATTCCGATGGAAGAATATCTTGTAAGTGTCGTCTCTTCGGAAATGAGCCCAAACAGTTCTCTCGAATTGCTAAAAGCTCATGCAATTGTATCCCGCGGATGGTTACTTGCACAACTTGAAAAGAGAAGCCAGCACAAAAAAAGAAAATATATTAACGAAGTAATAACAGATAGTGAAATTATTAGATGGTATGATAGGGATGAACATGTTAATTATGATTTCTGCGCGGATGATCACTGCCAGAGATACCAGGGTGTTACAAAAATAATTAATGATAATGCGTTGAATGCCGTTGATTCCACAAGAGGTTTAGTTCTTGTATACGACAATAAGATTTGCGATACGCGTTATTCAAAATGCTGCGGTGGAATGACGGAATCTTTTGAAAATGTTTGGGAACCGGTTAAACACCATTATTTATCACCTGTTACCGATTACAAATTTGAACTGGATGGTGTTGATTACGATCTGACAAATAATAAATTAGCAGAACAATGGATTAAAACCAATCCTCATGCATATTGCAATACTTCTGATTTAAAAATATTATCCCAGATCCTTGTTGATTTTGACCGACCGACGAATAATTTTTTCCGGTGGAAAGTTGAGTACACACAAAAAGAGTTATTTGAAATCATAAATGAAAAAAGCGGAATTGATTTTGGAAAAATAATAGATCTAATCCCTGTTGAACGCGGTTACTCGGGAAGAATTATCAAACTGAAAATAGTTGGTGAAAAAAAGGAAATTGTTATCGGCAAAGAACTTGAAATAAGAAAGACATTATCTAAAACACATTTATACAGCTCGGCATTTTATGTCGAGAAGAATAATATCATAAACGGAATACCGCAGAATTTTGTCTTGCATGGCGCCGGATGGGGTCATGGAGTTGGGCTTTGTCAAATAGGAGCCGCTGTAATGGGTGAAAAGGGCTATGGTTTTGATGAAATACTTATCCATTATTTTAACGGCGCTAAAATCCAGAAGATTTATTCATGAAAGTATTACATACATGTTTATCCCGGAGTTGGGGCGGACTCGAAATGTATTCTATTCAAACCGCCAGACAGCTCATTAATAATGGTATCGAAATCGATCTGTTGTGTTTTAAAGACTCTCGCGTTCAAAAAGAAGCCGTGCGTGAAAACATCCCCGTCATTATTTCCGGTTATAGAAACTACTTTCAAATTTCCGAATACTTCAAAGTATCTAATAGTATAAAAAAAAACAGTTACGATATTATTCATAGTCATGTATCAAAAGATTTGTGGTTGATGGTTCCAGCATTGAAAATTTCAAAACTTTCAACCCCGCTTTTACTTACCAAACAGATGGGTTCATATATAATTAAAAAAGATTTTTTACATAAATGGATATATAAACGTGTTGATCTTGCGCTGGCAATAAGTAAAGTAATTTCTAAAAATCTGGTTGATACCACCCCACTAACCGGGGATAAAATTGAACTGCTTCATAATTCAATTGATACTGCGCGGTTTAATCCAGATAAAGTTGATAGAAATTTAGTTCGTAAGGAATTCCGGATTAAAGATGATAAATTGCTGATTGGTATGATTGCACGTTTCAGTCCCGGAAAAGGTCACGAAGAATTTATTCTTGCTGCCAATGATATTTTGCACAAGCATGATAATGTACGGTTCATGATAGTAGGAGAACCGAGTAAGGGGGAAGACAGTTACGCCTCAGAAATAAAAACAATGGCGGCCGGATTGGATATACTTGATAAAATTATTTTCACCGGTTATAGAAAAGACACACCCGAGGTATTAGCCGCTTTGGATATTTTTGTTTTTCCGTCACATGCAGAAGCTTTTGGTATTGCATTAGCAGAAGCACTCAGTATGGGTAAACCTTCCGTCTGCTCAAATTCAGACGGTGTCCTCGATATTGCAGTTGATAACGAAACCTCTTTTCTGTTTGAGAAAAAGAACTGGGTGGATCTTAAAGAAAAGTTAGAACAATTAATTAAAGATGAGAAATTGAGAAACGAATTTGGCAAAGCTGCACGTAAACGTGCTGTTGAAATGTTTGATATTACTACGTTTACTAATAAACTAATCGATATTTATAAACGTTTACTCATCAATAGATCTAGCAGAAATTAATAAAAAAGTTTTATTTGCAATCATACATTTATTTGGGAATCATAACGCTTAAATGACATTTCTAAATCCAGCAATATTATTTGGATTATTAGCAGCTTCAATACCAATAATTCTTCATTTTCTTAACCTACGCAAACTCAAAAAAGTTGAGTTCAGCACATTAATATTCCTAAAAGAGCTTCAGAAGACGAGAATCCGGAAAATAAAATTAAAGCAATGGCTTCTTCTTTTATTACGAGTATTGATTATTCTTCTTCTTGTAATTGCATTTGCCCGTCCGGCAGTAAAAACCGGTACAAGCGGTTCGTCTGCATCTAAAACTACAGCAGTCTTTATTATTGATAATACATTCAGCATGTCTATTGTTACAAACGATGGATCATATCTTAACAAAGCAAAAAAAATCGCTTCTGAATTGTTATCTAATTTTCAAAGCGGTGATGAAATTGCTATTATACCTCTGGTAACAGAAAATAATTATTCTGCGAAAGCAAAGTCCGATTTCAACATTGTAGAGAAAGAAATTGAGAACATACAAATTTCCTCTGTTCGCAAAACATTAAATGATGCATTGATTAACTCGGGTAAGGTTTTATACGACTCAAAAAATTTTAATAAGGAGGTATATCTCTTAACAGATTTGCAATCGGGTTCTTTTTATAACCGCGAAGCAGAGTTATCAGATTTAAGCGGATTATTTCAGAGCACGCGATTTTTCGTTGTTGATCTTCAAAAAAAATCCGCCGTTAATCTTGGTATTGATAGCATTAAATTAAACACACAGATATTCGAAAAGAACAAACCATTAAATTTTCAGACCTCGGTTAAAAATTACTCCAATACAAATTCCAGCAGCCCGGTTGTTTCGCTATTTATAAACAATAAAAGAAGCGCCCAGCAGAGTATTACACTAAACAGCGGAGAATCAAAGCAAATCTTTTTTGAAACTACTTTGAACGATACCGGCTTAGTAATTGCCTCGGTAGAAATTGAAGACGACGACATTTCTTACGATAACAAACGATTCACAAGTTTTTATGTGCCGGATAAAATCAAATTGCTTCTCTTATATAGCTCTTATGATGATATTAAGTTTATTAGAATGGTTCTTAATAGTCAGACAATTAATTCTTTACAGGTAACCGAAGCAAACATTTCGCAATTACCCACCCTAATGCTTCAACAGTATGATGCTGTAGTCCTGATCGGTCCGCCCAGTGGTGCTAATGAATTTGATCAATTAAAAACATACTGTACTGGCGGCGGTGGAGTTTTGTTTTTCCCCGGTTCTAATAGCGATCTAAACTTAATTAGAAATTTCTTCCGTGTTCTGGAACTTCCCTTACCGGAAAACTTTCTGGGGAAAAAGAATATTGCCGATTCTCCTGCTCAATTCGACAAGATTGATTTCAATCATCCCCTCTTTGCAAATTTATTTGAAGATAAGTCCAAAACCAAAATTGAGTCGCCCGATATTTATTACTACATGAAAATTAATCCTGGTATTGGCGGAAGAAATATAATATCAATGTTCGATAAATCTGCTCTTCTTAGCGAATATAAATCGGGCACAGGTAAATTTCTGATCTTTAATACGTTACCTGTATTAAGCTGGACGAACTTTCCGCTTAAATCGTTTTTCCCCGCTTTGTTGAGCAAGAGCATACTCTATCTCTCTTCTCATTTTAAGGAAGATGTAAATTCTATTTGCGGAGAGGAGCTTTTTATTAATCTTCCCGCATCAAGACAAATTAAAGTTGTCTATCCCGATGACATTACAGAATTTATCAATACAGACTCTCTGCAAAACAAGAATTATCTCCGTTTTAATAATACTAAGCAGACAGGTACATACAAATTTTATATGGGTAATCGCCTAATCGATTTTTATTCGGTTAATCACGATCCGAATGAATCAATTGTGGATTATAATTCAATAGCCGATCTGGAAAACTTTATTGAAAAAATTGGACTAGATGTTTCTATAAAAAAATTAGAAGAGACGGGTAATATTTCAGAGCAGATTTACAATTCCAGATTTGGAACTGAATTGTGGAAATATTTTATTATTGCAGCATTGTTTTTTGCTCTAATTGAAATGTTTGTAGCAAAAAGCTCAAGGAAAGATATAGAACAAATTAATAATTAGTGACAGAAAGAATAAAAATACTTGAAGCCAACTATAATAGAGATAAAGAACAGACCGAAAGAACGCGCTATTTTAATAGCTCTTTCAACAGGTAATTTTTCAAGAGACCGGGTAGAAGAGCATCTTGATGAATTAGAAATGCTTACAGATACAGCCGGGGCTGATACTGTTTTCAAAATTTTACAGGATAGAAATCATCCCGATCCCGCATTTTTTATTGGCAAAGGAAAGGCAGAAGAAATTGCGCAGTTAATTGAACTGAATGATATCCAGCTTGTAATTTTTGATGACGACCTGAATCCTACACAAGTAAGAAATCTGGAGAAATTGTTCGAAAGAAAGGTGCTGGACCGGAGCGGTTTGATTTTAGATATTTTTGCATCTCATGCTAAAACCCGTGAAGCAAAAACACAAGTAGAGCTTGCTCAATTACAATATATGCTTCCCCGTTTAACACGTGCATGGACTCACCTTTCTAAACAGTATGGCGGTATCGGCACAAAAGGACCCGGTGAAACACAAATTGAAACCGATAGAAGAATAATACGCACAAGGATTAGTAAGCTTAAAGAGAATCTAAAAAAAATTGAAGCCCAGCAAATAACCAAGAGTGCGTCCAGAAAAAATTTTATTAATGCCACTCTTGTTGGATACACTAATGCCGGTAAATCTACTCTGTTAAATCTACTTACTAATGCCGGGGTTTTGGCAGAAGATAAACTATTTGCTACGCTTGATTCAACAACACGTTCTTTTGAATTAGACAAAAACAAAAAAATACTTTTGAGCGATACAGTTGGATTTATCCGGAAGCTTCCGCATAATCTTATTGCATCTTTCAAAACCACCTTAAACGTTGTTAAAGATGCGGATATAATTTTGCACGTTGTTGATGCATCCCATGAATATTATGAAGATCAGATAAAGGTTGTTGATGAAACACTGAAAGAATTAAATAGCAGCAACAAGAAGCAATTAAAAATATTCAATAAAATTGATCTCCTTAAAGAACGTCATGTTATTGAAACTCTTTCCAGTCACTATCCTAATTCAATTTTTATTTCCGCTACACGGGGTATTGGAATAAGCAGGTTGATTGATTCTCTCAGCAATATTTTTGAACAGAATTTTGAAACTCATCGGGTTAAGGTTAAGCATGCTAATTCAAAAATTATTTCTAAGATTTATGAGATTGCCGAAGTTATAAATGCCGAATACGATGAAGATTTTGTTATATTGGATTATCGAGTAAACGACTCGACTCATAATCAAATTAAAAAATTAATTTCAAACAAATAAAGAGGTTATTATGAACCGGGTATATTTTGCTTCCGTTATTATTCTTTTATTTTTTGTATCGACTGATATTTTTGCACAGGTTCAGGGAGGCACATTCTTTGTCGATAAATCAACCAAAGGATTTAATCTGGGATCAAACGAAGGCAGAAGAGAAACAATTGTAGAAATAAACTTTGAAAAACCTTATTCTGAAAAACCGACTGTTCTTGCTTCTCTAACTTTAATCGACTTGCAAGGAGAGATAATGGAAGTTGAAGCAAATTCTAAGGTAAACCAAAAACTTGAAACACGCGGACTTAAGATAGCCGTTGATGTAACGGGTATTTCAAGAGACGGATTTGTTTTGAAGGTTGTCGTCTGGGGAAATACAAAAGTAAATGCTGCCGGTGGAAGCTGGATTGCGTTTAAATAATTTTTAAGCCTAACAACTTAGACACGAACTTAGTAGAATTAATTAAGGAAGTGAAATGAAATTAGTTATTGATGGAAAAACTTTAACATTAGATAAGATCGAGTATTTTTTAGACAATAATCCGCAATTGGTGCTCTCTAAAAAATCTAAAGTTAGAGTATTGAAATCACGCAAGTTAATTGATGAGTGGGTTGAAAGAGGCGAAACAATTTATGGTGTAACAACCGGATTCGGAGGATTCTCAAGCGTTTCAATTCCGGTTAAAGATATTGAAAAGCTCCAGGAAAATTTAATTATTAGTCATACTGCCGGAGTTGGAGAAGCCCTACCCCCATTTATTGTAAAGTTGATGATGCTACTTCGTGTTAATGCACTTGCAAGTGGTTATTCCGGAATAAGATTAGAGACTCTCCAGCTATTAATAGACATGATCAACAACAATATCATTCCGGTTATTCCGTCGCAAGGATCTGTTGGTGCAAGCGGCGACCTCGCTCCCCTTTCCCACCTTGTTCTTGCAATGATTGGTAAAGGTGATGTTCAAATTATTAATGACGTAATGAGTAAGGACGCACACAATATTAAAACAATCTCTTCAAAATCTGCATTTAAGAAATTCGGTTTAGCTCCGGTAATACTCTCTGCAAAGGAAGGATTAGCGTTGATTAACGGCACACAAATGATGACTGCGTATGGTGCATACATTTGTATCTGGGCCAAAAAGCTAATTAAGTTAGCAGATATTGCCGGTGCACTTTCCCACGAAGCACTGCGTGCAACCGATCGTGCATTCGATCCACGCGTTCATAAACTTAGACCTTATCCAGGACAAATTGAATCAGCCAAAAATATTCTTGCCTTAATAAAAAAAAGTGAAATACGCGATTCACATTTACAGGATGATCCGCGCGTTCAGGATTCATATTCAATCCGCTGCATTCCACAGGTTCATGGCGCTTCTAGAGATGCAATTAATTATGTCTGCTCACGTATTGAAATTGAATTGAATTCAGTTAATGATAATCCTATAATCTTTCCAGAAGATAAAGATTACATTAGCGGTGGAAACTTTCACGGGCAGCCGCTGGCATTACCTCTGGACTTTATGGCTATTGCACTTTCTGAATTGGCCGATATTTCTGAAAGACGAATTGACCGGCTTACAAACGGTTCATCAGAAAAATTACCAAAGTTTCTTGCCGCAGAAGGAGGTTTGAACTCCGGCTATATGATTGCACAATATACAGCAGCGGCTCTTGTTTCGGAAAATAAAGTTTTATCTCATCCGGCAAGCGTAGATTCAATACCAACTTCTGCCGGTAAAGAGGATTTGAATTCCATGGGTTCAATTTCTGCAAGAAAATGTTTCCAGGTATTGAGGAATGTTCAAAATGTGATTGCGATAGAATTGCTTCTCGCTTCTCAGGGAATTGATTTTCTTAAACCGTTAAAATGTGGAGTGGGAACCAACGCAGCTTATAGAACTATCAGAAAGCACATTCCCTTTCTTAAACGAGATCGTATTTTGAAAAAAGATTTAGATAAGATTTTAAAACTTGTTATTAATGACGAGATTCTTAAAAATGTTGAGCGGGTTGTTAAGTTGATTTAGTTTCTTCATCGTTATTCTGTTTTGTGACTTTAGATTTCTGTTTATATATGCTTTCTCTACCAAGACGTTCCCGCCGGTCTATCCATTTATCAAGTTTAGTAATAAACAAACCGAATAATGCCAATTCTATTAATATCAGTATTGTAACAAGAATGAATACTATTGTATAAAGACTCATACTAACTATTTATCTCCACGAAATATTTAATTAGCTCGG
>CAZEBL010000095.1:0-9759 GCA_964510325.1 uncultured Melioribacter sp.
ATTTTGTTTTTGATGCAACAACTGTAACACAAAATTCGAGCACAGCTACTTTAAGTATTTCCGCAGATAATAACAGAATACCAAACGTTGTAGGTGGTTCTGTTACAATATTCGATTCTTTAGGTACAGCGCACCAGGTTACTCTAAAATTCACTAAGATCGACGATAACTTATGGACATGGACAGCCGGCGTCCCCGGTCAAAGTACAATTGATGGTAAACCGCTTTCTACTTCCGGAACTATATTGTTTAATGCCGATGGTACAATTGATCCTGCAAACATTTCTCCAAACAATCCTCAATTAACTTTTGTACCTAAAGGTGGTGCTAACACAGCAGTAATCGATCTCGATTTCGGTTCCGGATTTGGTGGTGTAACACAGACATCTTCAAGCTCTGTAGTTAGTGCTCTTTATCAAAACGGTTCTCCCTCGGCATCGTTATCCAACATTAACATCGATCAATACGGAAATATTGTTGGTATCTTCTCAAATGGTAGTTCAAGAAACTTAGCTCAGATAATGGTTGCTACATTTAACAACCTGAACGGTTTGATTAGTGTTGGCGACAACATGTATTCAGCATATGCAAACAGCGGCGAACCGAGAATAAGCAGCTTAGGTGAAGAGAGTGGAACAACTGTTCAATCAGGCGCTCTTGAACAATCTAATGTTGACTTATCGGAAGAATTCACCAGAATGATTGTATCTCAAAGAGGATTCCAGGCAAACGCACGAGTGATAACAACGGCAGATAATTTACTTCAGGAAATTACAAACCTAATCAGATAATCTTCATTGATCCCGGCGCCTCTCATACTTAAGTTTAAGATGGGAGGCGCTCCCCTTTATTAAACCTCCTATTATAGAAAACCTTCAATTGCTCAATATTAGCCACTATTTTCTTCAAAATTTTTCAAAAAACCAATATTTCAGACCTTTTTCAATGGCATCATTCTTGAAAAATTATGACCACTATGGAAACACCAAAAGAAGAAAATATCGAAAAAAAACTGGAAGAGAAGAAAGTTGAAGAAACTTCTGAAAAGAAGGGATTCAATATGAAATTCTTGGTAATCGGACTTCCTCTGTTTATTGTACAACTGGTTGCAGTTTATTTTATAACAGCCAATATTCTGATGCCAAAAATTCAATCACACACTTCTTCCGTTCAAACTGATTCCGTTAAAGTGGATCATCCAGCCGAAGATACTGTTGCACATGTTGATCTTGGAAAATTTATCTATGTAGTTGAAGACCTTATAATTAATCCGGCCGGTACCGATGGGAAAAGATTATTACTATCTTCATTAGGTTTCGATCTACCAAACGAGAAGTATCAAAACGAGCTGAAAGAAAAAGAAATTTTAGTTAAAGATGCTATTATTTCTGTATTAGGAAGTAAAGATATGACGCAGCTTAGCAATGCAAGTTATCGCGATACATTACGTATTCAGATAACTCAAAAATTAAACCGTCTTATACCAAATGTTAAAATAAGTAACGTTTATTTCAGTAAGTATATACTACAATAATTATGGCTGAAATTTTATCACAACAAGAAATTGATGCGCTGCTTAATAATATAAAAAGCGGCTCTGAACAAAAACCTGAAACAACTAATGAAAAGGAAGTTGTACTTTTCGACTTCCGTCTTCCAAACAGAATATCGAAAAATCAACTAAGGATTATTAGAAATATCTGCGAAAATTTTGCAGAAAGCTTCTCTCAATTTCTGGTTACAAAACTTCAGAATGCAGTAAGTATAAACGTAGCATCGGTAGATCAAATCTATTATTCGGAATATATGCTATCGGTTTCAAATCCGGCTTGCTTGTTTACATTTGATATAAAGGATACCGATGTAAAAGGTATTCTGGAATTGAATACAGATCTCGGGTTCCTGTTAGTTGATAAACTTTTAGGAGGAAGCGGCGCCGGGTCAAAACCAATTAAAGTAATTACTCCTATTGAACAGAAAGTCCTCAGAGTTGTTGTCGATCGTGTTATGTTCGATCTTAAGAAAGCATGGCAAGGTGTGGATAACCTGGAATTTGTACTCGATCGGTTTGAACAGGATATTGATTTTGCACAGATTACTTCTCAGAGCGAATCTGTACTTCTTATTTCATTCGAAATTCTTATTGGCGAACAATCGTTCCTTATGAACATTTGCTTTGCTACATTTGCTTTCGATAATATACTTGCAAAAATTAACACCCAGAAACTCTCATCCATTAGAACATCCAAAACATTTGGCGTTACAACAAGAGAAGTAATAACAAATCATATTACAAAAACATCAATCCCAATCGAAGTAGAATTCGGTACAACAAAATTATCGATAGATGAGTTAATGAAACTTGAAAAAGGGGATGTAATAATTCTTAATACCAAAATTGATGATGACCACAAAATTAGAACTGGTAACAGAATCTTATTTACTGGTAGGTCCGGTGTAGTAAATAATCACAAAGCCATAAAGATTACAAAAAAAATTTTAGAAGAAAAAAAATCACTTTGAGGAAGTTATGAGCGATATCAATAATGAAAATCAATTGTTAGAAAATAATGAAGAGAATAAAGAGCCGGTAAACGGGTCGCTTGCAGAATTTGAAGAATTCGATTCATCAACACGTTCTATACCCGGGGCTGATGATAAATTAAGTTTTCTTAAAGATCTGCAGATGAATATCTACATCGAACTTGGTAGAACACAGATGCAAATTAAAGATATTCTTGAATTGGAACGCGGTTACGTTATTGAACTTGATAAACTTGCAAGCGAACCTGTGGATGTCTATGTAAATAATAAAAAAATTGCCGAAGGCGAAGTCGTTGTAATCGATAAACACTTCGGGATCAGAATTACAAGTCTGGTAGATCCTGCTCAGAGAATTAAGGATATAAATTAATGTCTTTCATGGATATAGTTAATACAATTTTACCTTTGTTTTTAATACTGGGACTCCTATTCCTTGCCCTGGTAATGATAAGAAAGTATTCTTTTTCAATTAATCGAAAAAAAACGAACCTCTTAAAAATAGAAGTGATGAATAATCACCTTATACTTCCTAAAAAATATATATCGGTGGTAAGAGTTGAAGATAAACTATTTTTATTAGGTATTAGTGAAGGTAATGTAACATTACTTAAAGAGTATGATTATAAACCGACAGATGATAAAGACACCAATCCCGGTGATATCAAACAAACATTTAAGGATCTACTTAAACAGAACTTAGGACTAAGATGAAAAAGTTTTTGATTCCCATTTTAATTTTTGTTTCAGTAATAATTTTTTCGCAAGATATTTTAGCAGAGCAGACTACCACAATCCCTTTTCCAAAAATTGATCTTCAGGTTGGAACCGCAAAAGATGGAAACGACGTATCCACGACTTTGCAAATTCTTTTATTGATGACAGTTTTATCGCTTGCGCCATCAATTGTAATAATGACGACAGCTTACCTAAGAATAATTATCGTATTTCACTTTTTAAAGAATGCACTCGGAACACAGCAAATGCCTCCATCGCAATTGTTAGCCGGTATTGCGCTATTTATTACATTTTTTATTATGGCTCCTACATGGAATAAAGTAAACGACGAGGCAATTAAACCTTTGATGGATAATAAAATTAAAGTGAACGAAGCATACGATAAAGGAATTGAACCAATCAGAGAATTCATGTTTAAAAATGTTAGAGAAGATGATCTGGAACTATTTGTCGGCCTATCTAATATGGAAAGACCTAAAAACAGAACTGAGCTGCCAACATATATTCTTATACCGGCATTTGTTTTAAGCGAGTTACGAACCGGTTTTATTATCGGTTTCTTCATGTTTATTCCTTTCATCATGGTTGATATGATTGTATCGAGTATTCTTATGTCCATGGGTATGATGATGATGCCGCCAATGATGATATCTCTTCCTTTTAAAATTTTGCTTTTCATTTTAGTTGACGGATGGAATTTAATTATTGGATCTTTAGTAAGGAGTTTTCATTAATGACTGAAGAATTAATTATAGAAATACTGAAAGATGCTTTTTACACCGTGTTCATAATTCTATTGCCGGTGCTGGGTGTATCGCTTATTGTTGGTGTGTTTATATCAATTTTTCAGGCTGCTACTTCAATTCAGGAAATGACTTTAACATTCGTACCTAAACTACTTGCTACCGCGCTTGTCATTATATTCTTGTTACCATGGATAATTGACAAGCTTGTAGCACTTACAACAAAAATGTTCACATTGTTTTTAACGATAGTATAATGACCGAAATATTAATATTCGATTTTATAGTGCTGATTTTAATTTTCCTGAGGATAACTGCAATGTTTATTGCAGCTCCTATATTTGGTCATAAAGCTGTTCCGCCAATGATTAAGCTTGGTCTCTCGTTAATTCTGGCATACATCGTTTTTCTTACAATAGATAAATCGGCTATTAGTTTTGAACTTAACCTTGCTTCCTTAGTCGTTTATTCAGTAAAAGAAATTGTAACCGGTTTGATTATGGGTTACATTCTAAATTTTGTTTTCTGGGGAATTTCATTTGCCGGGCATATGATTGGATTTGATATGGGTCTTATGTTTGCAGAAGTTCTTAATCCATTTGAAGAAATGCAGAATAATGTAGTAGGTGAAATTCTCTTCTTTGCAACGGTTTTGATATTTCTGCTTATCAACGGTCATCATTATATTATAACAGGTCTGGTTGCTTCGTTTACTGCTATTCCATTGGCAAAGTATACAATTAATGAACCGGTCTATCAATTAATAATAAAATATTCATTAACTGTATTTACAATCGCAATAAAAATTGCATCGCCTATACTTGTTGCGTTTTTTCTTGTTCACCTTGCAGAAGGAATTATTGCAAGGGTTATTCCCAATATTCAGATATTTTTTGTTTCTCAACCATTAAAGATTGGATTGGGACTTACAATGATAATTACATTGGTTCCGTTCTATATTTATGCAATTAAAAGCCTTCTTTACGGTTATGAAAATCAACTACTTGAATTGATTAAAGGAATGAGTGTATAATGGCAGAGTTTGATGGACAGGAAAAAACCGAAGATCCTACTTCGAAGAAATTAACCGATGCCCGTAATAAAGGTCAGGTTGCAAAAAGTGTTGAGATAAACTCTCTTGCGGTGTTCGGATTTGGACTGCTCTTAATTTTTCTAACAAAAAATTATACCGGTAAATTACTCGGTCAATTCACAAGAGAAATATTTTCTTCGCTTAATACCCTCGAAATGTCTAAAGCTGTTATTCAGACATACGCAATCAAATGGGCACTCTTTTTCTTCTCATTTATGATTCCAATAATAGGTGGTATAGTTGTAATTGCATTGGTGAGTAACATTGCACAAATTGGTTTTAAGTTCGCTCCGAAAGCATTTAAATTAGATTTATCCCGCTTCAATCCTTTTAGCGGAATTAAAAGAATATTTTTCTCCTCTCGTTCCTACGTTGAATTATTAAAATCTGTTCTAAAACTTGTTGTTATTAGCTTGTTCACATATTTTATTATAAAGAAGTTAATTGATGATACGACATATCTAATCGATTTGAGTATTGAAGACACTGTTCAGTTTATGTTCGATTCTGCGTTTACACTCGTCTGGAAAATAGTTCTTTTCTTTGCAGTTATTGCCTCTATCGATTTTCTTTTCCAGAAGTACAAGTTCAAGAAACAAATGATGATGACAAAGACTGAAGTAAAAGAAGAATATAAACAGCTCGAAGGTGACCCCCAGATAAAATCACGGATCCGTAAACAAATGCTTTTAGCAGCAAGAAGCAGAATGATGAAAGATATTCCCACTGCCGATGTTGTTATAACAAACCCGACTCACGTTGCCGTTGCGTTAAAGTATGATATGCAGAAAGATGCTGCTCCTAAAGTTGTTGCAAAAGGTTTGGATGATCTTGCACAAAGAATTAAAAAAATTGCCGCTGAAAATAATGTGCCTCTTCACGAAGATGTTGAATTAGCAAGAGCTTTGTATAAAGCTTGCGATGTTGGCGATTTCATACCGGCTAATATGTTCAAGGCAGTTGCACAGATACTTGCTTATCTATTCCAGTTAAAGAAAATTAAAAAGAAGAGTATAATCTAATATGAAAATGGTTGGAAGGAATAGCGACATTGTTTTAGCATTAGGTCTAATACTTATGTTAGGTCTGATGTTAATTCCTTTACCACCGAGTCTGCTCGATTTCCTTCTTTCAATCAATATAACTCTGGCTGTCCTTATTCTAATTGTTTCTTTATACATTCAATCACCTCTAGATATATCAGTATTCCCCGGATTATTGCTCGTAACAACATTATTCCGTTTAGGATTGAACATAAGTTCAACGAGATTAATTCTTATTGACGGTTATGCCGGAAAAGTAATTGAATCATTCGGAACTTTTGTTGTTAGTGGTGATTATGTTGTTGGATTTATTGTGTTTATAATATTACTGGTAATTCAATTTATCGTAATTATTAAAGGTTCAGGTAGAATTTCTGAGGTGGCTGCCCGTTTTACTCTTGATGCAATGCCCGGAAAACAGATGGCAATTGATGCCGATCTTAATACGGGATTAATATCAGAATCCGATGCACGTAAACGCCGCGATCTAATTTCACGCGAAGCCGAGTTCTACGGTGCGATGGATGGTGCAAGCAAGTTTGTTAAAGGAGATGCTATTGCCGGACTTATTATTAACGGAATCAATATTATCGGCGGATTTATTATCGGTGTTGCTCAGCGAGGTATGGATTTCTCAGAAGCAGTTCAAACATATACAATACTTACAATAGGTGATGGTTTAGTTTCCCAGATCCCCGCATTGATTATTGCAACAGCAGCCGGTCTTGTCGTTACAAGAAGTGCATCAGGTTCTGCTTTAGATTTTCAAATAAAGACTCAATTATTTTCTAACCCTCGTGTTCTTGGTACTGTATCCGGTGCAATATTTATGTTTGCGTTTATTCCGGGAATGCCAACAGTTCCATTTATGGTTTTAGCCGGTGTTTTAGGTGCAGCTTCTTTTGCTGTTAAGAAAAATAAAGTTATTGAAACCCCGGTTGCTCAGGGAGAACAGAAAATAGTATCTTCAGAACAGAATGAAGAAAAAGTTGAACAATATTTGCAAGTTGATCCAATTGAAATAGAAATTGGTTATGGACTTGTAAGTCTTGTTGATGAACAACAGGGTGGAAACCTTTTCCAAAAAATTTCATCAACTAGAAAAATGGTTGCTCTCGAATATGGTGTATTAATTCCTCCGGTGCGTGTAAGAGATAATTTACAACTATCACCCAATGAGTACATAATTAAAATAAAAGGAAATGTGGCAAGCGGATTTGAGATCTATCCGGATCGTTACCTTGCAATGAATCCCGGTGGGATTGAAGAGAAGATAACCGGAATTCCGACTACCGATCCCGCATTCGGAATGAATAGTTACTGGATTATTTACGAGGATAAAGAAAAAGCTGAAATGCTTGGATATACAGTTGTTGATTCTATTTCTGTTCTTGCAACACATCTACAGGAAACATTGAAAAAGAATTTTGATAAAATTTTATCTCGTCAGGAAGTTAAACAACTTCTCGAAAATATTAAGAAAGAATATCCTGCTGTTGTTGAAGATGTAAATCCCGATGTTCTTAATCTTGGAATGATTCAGAAAGTTCTTCAAAATCTGCTCAAGGAAAATATTCCAATAAAAGATTTTGTAAGGATCCTGGAAGCATTAATTGATTATTCAAAGACAACAAAAAATATTGATGTGCTTACCGAGTATGTTAGACATACGATTGGTGATACAATCGCTAATATATATCGCGATACAAACGGAATTATTCATGCTGTAACATTAAGCGAGAATCTTGAGGCGCTTGTAACTAATTCACTTCAGTCTCAAAAAGATAGTGCTGTTACATTGGGGTTAAGCACAAAAGTATTAAGAGAACTAAACACAAGTATCCAGATGGCACTGGAGAAGTTTAACACGCTTGGTTATCCGCCGGTACTAATTACTTCTGCTGCAATAAGGCCTTATATTTATCGCTTGATAAACTCAAGCTTTCCGGAACTTGCGCTTTTGTCTTTCAGTGAATTACCGGCAAATGTAGAAATTGAATTCTTAGGTAAGTTAGAGGTTGAAAATGCAGATTAAAAAATATCTGGCTCCAACGCTAAAAGAAGCAACAGAACAGATGAAAGCTGAACTTGGCAGTGATGCAATTATTCTTGGCACAAGGGTCCTAGAAGATGATAAAAGGTTCAATGTAAAAAAGATGTTCGAAATAACAGCTGGACTGGATAAAAAACAGAACCAAAAAAAGATTGAAACAATTTCTAATGATAAATCCCAGGTAAAAACTGATCTGCAACACGAACTTGAAAAACTTCAGAAAAAAGTGTTTCAGGAAAAAGATTTAATTAAAAAAGAAGTTGATAAAAAGTTAGTTGTAGAAAGTAAACCAACAATTGAGAAAGAACAGGAAATTAAAGAGCTCACAGATGTTCTCTTACATCACGAAGTTCAAAAGAATATTGTTAAAGAACTGATTGGTCAGCTCGAAAACTATGATGGAATGGTAGATGTATCCAAACTGGAAAGCTATTTGATTTCTGGAATGGCGTCGCTTATTCCAACAAAAGAATTTAACGTCAAGAAAAACAAGCTTACTAAAGTTGCTCTTGTAGGTCCCACCGGTGTAGGTAAAACAACATGTATTGCAAAGCTTGCAATTATTTCAAAGATAATTCACAAGCTGAACGTGGGACTAATTTCAATAGATACTTACCGGCTTGGTGCTATAGATCAATTAAGAATATTTTCTGAAATAAGCGATATAGATATGGCTGTGGCATATGAGCCGGGCGATATGTCCAAACTGATAAAAAAATTTAAGGATAAGGACTTAATTTTTATTGATACAATTGGAAGAAGTCAGAGGAATGCGGAAAACTTATCCGATATAAAAGCATATCTTGATGCGGCACAGGCAGATGATACTGTGCTTGTTACAAGTGCAACTACATCAACAAGAACATTAATCGATATTTCGCAGAAGTTCAGTCCACTTAATTATAGTTCTGTTATTTTCACAAAAGTTGATGAAGCAGTATCCTATGGTAACATTCTAAATTTTGTCTATAATAGTAATGTTCCGGTTATGTTTTTAACAAATGGCCAGGTAATACCCGATGATATTATTTCTGTTAATTCAGAATTACTGGCAAAATTAATTTTTTCGGGGAAACTTTATTAATGAACGATCAAGTTGCAAGACTGATTGAATTAAGAAAGCTTGAAGAGAGAACCCGGTTAAATCCACTCTCAAAAATAATTTCTGTTGTTTCCGGAAAGGGAGGAACAGGTAAAAGCTTTTTTTCATTGAATCTTACTTATCAGTTATCAAGATTAGGTAAAAATGTATTACTGGTAGATCTGGATTGCAATTTCCCCAATATCCATCTGTTTCTGAATTATGCTGCTGAAAATACTCTTACCGATTTCTTTACACAGAGGAAAGTGTTACGCGAAATTATTTACCGGTATTCTGAAAATATGAATATAATATTTGGTGATTCCGGTTCTGCAGATTATCCAAAATTAACACGTGAATCAATCGATTATTTCTTCATTCAATTAAATAAAATTGCTCCTCAATACGATTATATAATTCTGGATAGTTCTGCCGGTGCAGACGACTTAACTATTCGGCAATTAAGT
>CAZEBL010000096.1:0-9758 GCA_964510325.1 uncultured Melioribacter sp.
CTGTATAAATTGTCTGTAATTATTTCTTCTCGATTGCTCTGGATAATAAACATGAAATTTTTCGTTTTCATTTATAACAATGGCACCTATGGAACCGAACCAAATTCTTCCGGATTTATCTGTAAAAGCAGAAAAGAAATTTTGGCCCACTTTTTTGCTTAAACTATCCCTATCTAAATATTCCTCTACTTTATCTCCTGTAGCTTTCAAGATTCCGTTTCCGTTAGATCCAATCCATATATTTCTATTTTTATCCTCGGTAATTGCCCACGTAACTATTTTCCCTTTTGTGCGTTGCTTTTCTTCAAATGGTGTAATTAGTCTTCTGTTGTTAATAATTTTTTGAAGTCCGGGATTTTGACCGATCCAGATAGTTCCGTCGGATGAATTAAGAATGGGATAGGTGTTAAGCTCTTCAATGCCGAAAGTTTTATCGAGCGTGTAAATAAATCTTTTTCTAATTAGATAAAGACCATAAAGTTGTGTTCCAACCCAATAATTATTTTCGGAATCTATAAACACTCGCGAGTAAACATTTGTAGAAATTTTGCCTTTTGGGATAATAGTTTCTAGCGAATTGTTTTTTACTAAAACTACGGCTCCATCGTCTGTTCCGGCAAGAATAGACGAGTCTTTCATATACATTGTGCTAATTAACCGATCGGGGAATGAGTTTACAGGATTTGAAACATCATCAAAGGTTTTAGCGTAATATATTCTTTGTCCGTATAAAAGCCAGATACCTTTCTCGTTATAAATACAGTGATTATGAAATCCAAATGGAAGCGAAATGGATTTTTGTTTTACTATTTTTCCGTTATGAAAGAGGGCTGCCTGATTTTCAAATAATGCGAAGAGAGTGTCGTTTTTTGTTTTAAAGCTGAACGAAATATAATAGAAGTCTTTAACCGGCTTTCCGTTCTGTAAATTATTAATTTTTGTTGCAGTCCCATTGGAATAATAGAACAGATCTCTGTTTGTACTGCACAAATAAAAATTACCTTTTGAATCTTCGGCCAGTTGAAAAATGTTAAAATGTGAATCAGAAAATTTGTTGGTTATATCGGTAAATGTTTTACCGTCAAAAATAATTAATTTACCAAGCTCGTTAGAAATCCATAATTGGTTTTTGCTATCAATAAAAAGTCCATTAATACGATCGCTCTGAAGAATCGGGTATTCATTTGTAGTGAAAGTTTTAAAAGTCAATCCGTCAAATCGAACAAGCCCTCCATAGGTGGCGACCCAGATATAACCGTTTTTATCCTGAACAATCCGGTTTATAGAATTTTGTGGCAGACCCGAATTGGAATTCCAGTTTGTTACTACATATTTCTCTGATGGTGTAATAGATCTTAAGTTTTGAAGGATTTGCGGCTGTGCATTAATACTGATGGCAATAACAAAAATGATAATAAATTTATTAAGATTACTTCTCAACAGAACTCCCTACCAAAAGGTTTGCCGGTAAAATAACAGCGTAAAATTATATTAGATTTATCTCCTTCTCAAGTAGATAATTAATGGTTTACAAAAAACAGAGAGCTATTTTTCTTTCCCTAAAGAGTCGAAATAATTTCTTATCAAATCTTCATAATCCTTTTTATAGCCCTCTCTTATTGCTTTAAGCAGCTCGTCTCTAATTTTGTTTTTGCCTTCATCGGTAGAAAAAATTAAGTCGGGTGGAGAAGTTCGAACAAAATCGCGCCCGGTATTAGATTTTCTTTCCTTTTCAAAGTCTCTTTCGTTAATAGACCGCTGTGCATCCAGGAGTTTTGATAATATTCTTTCTTGTTGTTTTACCAGATCGTCATTAAGATTCTGAGATTGAAGATTAGAAACAACTTCTTTCATTTCCTGTAAAATTTTTTCCAGGTTCGAAGCGAGCTGTTTGGATTGTCCGGCTTCCTGCGATTCCCGGTTAAGCTGTTCTAATGATTTTCTTATTACTTCCTGTTGTTGAGCAATCCTCTGAATTTGCCCCATCATTTCCTGAGTCATTCTGCCCTGATTGAGCATTTGCGTAAGTCGGTTTAAATCCATTTGTTGTTGCGATAACTGTTGCAACTGCTGCATCATTCCCATCATTCCGCCACCCTGTCCGCCGCTCATCATCTGATCCATTCCACCTTTAATCAAACTGGCAGCTTCATTTAAGTTGCGCATCGCTTCAGTTTGTCTCTGGGCAGAGTATGCCGGGTTTCCGTTTTGCATCCATGTAATAGACTGCTGCATTTCAGAGTAAGCTTTGCCGAGCGTTCGTCCCATTTCCGGAGTTATTGAAAACGTCTTTTGTGATAATGCTGACATCTTTTGTAATATCTTACCAAGGTTACTTTGAAGTTCGTTTTGTTCTCGTGAATTTTTATTTAGTTCCGGCGATTGCGGCGAAAGGTTGCCGGTATTGTTTTTTAGATTTTCTTGCATTCTTGATAGTGTTAACAGGTCATCGAGTAACTTCATCATATCATAAAATGTATTCATCTGGCTTATTTGCTGAAGTGCAGATTGAAGAATTTGCATGCTGCTCTTTGTCTGTTGCATGTTCTGAGAAAGCTGCGTCTGGGATTTTAACGCTTCCATTTTCTGCTGTTGCCTAAGGTCTTTTACAATCTCATCGGAGAGTTCTTCATTATTTTGTTTTTCAAATTGATCAATTAATTTTTTCATCTCATCAAGCGGCATATCTGTTAGCTCGCTCATTTTTTGCTCAAGGTTTTTCATTTCTTCTTTTAGATTAGCAATATCGTTCGATAGATCATCCTGTCGTTTTGTTATTTCATCCCGCTTGTTTTTATCTGCAAGCTTTGTATCCTTTGTTTTATTGGAAAGATCTTCAACTTTTTTGGAAATATCCTCGGCGCGTTTAATTAGCTCATCAATTTTCATTTCGACCTGAACACGCTTAAGAAGATTTATTGTTCGCTCAAGACTTTTCCTGAAGTACTCCTCGTTGGCTTTAAGATCTTCGAGGGAAATCTGGACGTTATCGCGCAGCATATTTTGCATTGCTTCCTGCATTCGTTTGAATGCATTAATTAATTCTTCGCTATTTAGCTGTTCGAGTAGATTCTGAAGTTCGTTATATTTTTGTAAAGTTTCTTCTGAGATAAGGTTGTTCTGAACAAGGTCTTTTCTCATCTCGTCGAGTCTTTTAGAAGCGTCTTCGGTCTTCTGCAACAAATCGCTGAATTTCTTAGATGCCTGTTCAATTCTTTCTTTTTCTTGCCAGTTAATTTCTTTTGAGTTTTGTTTTAGGTCGTTGCTTATTTTCTTTAGTTCCGAGCTTAATTTTTCAGCTTCCTTTAAAGTCTCTTTCAAGTCTTCACCAGCTTCCTGCTGCTGATTATCGGCAAGCTTATAAAGTTCATCCAGAGAAGGAACAAATATAGAAAGGGATTTGGATTTTGTGGATTTGGGTCCCGAGACAATATCATTGTCAAAAACTTCCAGATAGAAAGTTAGCGATTCGCCTTCGGCTAAAAACAATGATTCTAAATCCCATACATAATATATTTCGTCTTCAACGGATTCCTTTCTTATCGGGATTGGTATTTGGGAGAATACCTGTGATGTGGTGCGGTACTTTGAAGCGGTTAATCGGTAATTCAATATCAAAGAAGTAAATCCATAGTCATCGCTAATCTTTGCTAAAATGGAAATCTTCCCATCTGTTCCGAGCTTAACGTTTTCCTTAGGATTAGTTATTTCAATAGAAGGGAATCGGTCGTCAAGTTTTTGAATAGTGTATGTAACCGGGTTTATGCTTGATATCCCATGAATATCTGTGATATTAATAGAGTAGGTGAATGAATTTTTAACCGAGAGTTCGTATCTGGCCGATTTATGATTAACGTCCAAATTGAATTTTGTGCTATCGTTAAAATTTATTGTTGCAGTTGATAATTCACGCGACGAGAACACATTTATAATTACTTTAGAACCGGGGAGAGCAGAAACATTTCCATTATCGCGCTGAAATATGTTCGGTAAATTTGAGTACGCCGGGGGAATAATTGTAACATCAAGTTGAGTAATTACTGGACGGTTAATAATAGAAATTTTATATTGATCACTTTCAATGCCTTCTGCAGAAGCATAATAAACAAATGAGTTTTTCACTTCATCTGTGCTAAAAATAAATTTTCCCGATGAGTCGGGAGCGAGTGTAATTTCATTAAACTCTGTTTGCTCCTCAGATTTGGTTAAAAAAGAAATTTTAGATGGGGATTCGCCATTAACGGTTATTGTAATTTTAATGCTCTCGCCTTTGATAACCTCTTTATTGCCGGGATTAACATTAAAATAAAACTTCTGAGGGGGTGTAAAATCTTTTTCATAATTAATTATTCTAAATGCCGATGTTGAAAATCCGGGGACAAATATTATTAGAATAACAGAAGCTATCACGGATACTATTCCGATCCTGAAATTTCTTATAGATTTCGTTAAGTCGATTGATTTTCTAAAGTCAATAGACTCTGTTTTTTTGTAAATCCTTTTAAATGCTTCATTAACTAATTCGTTCGAATATCCGCTGTAATTTCCCGAAATCAGTTCAATTGAATTAAGTAATTCGTCTTTAATTTCACTAAATGCGTCACCGACCTTTTTTGAAGCCGAACAAAAATCCGGATTCGTAAAAAGAAAAAATGATTTAGCATACGGGATCAATACAAAATAGATTAACAGAATAGCCGTTGATAATAGTAAGGCATAAAATATTATTGTTCTTATAAAAGAATTGAAACCAAAAATTGCTTCCAGGATACAAACAGAAATAAAACCAATAGAAACAATAGTTAAAAGAATTGATAATCCGGAAAGAGCATTACTACGGTTATCGAGCGATTCGACTCCGGATAGTTTCTTTTTTATTTCATTCAGATATTCGTTTATCATAAAAATATTTTTAATTACTCAGCGCCCACACCACAATGTTGGTTCCAAATTTCAATGCTTCTTCTCTTTTTTCAGGAGGATCTTTATGAACATCCGGGTCAGCCCACCCATCGCTGGGATTTGCCTCGAAAGTGTAATAAACACACAAGCGCCCGTTTATAAAAATTCCAAATCCTTGAGGTGGATTGTTATCGTGCTCATGTGTCTTCGGCGGACCATTCCTGAAATCATACATACAATTATATAGTCCGTAATTGAATGGAATCTCCACCAAATCATTATCCGGAAAAACTTTTTTTATTTCACGGCGGAATGCTTTGTCAAGTCCATAATCATCATCGACATATAAAAATCCACCGTTTTCTAGATAGGTTCTTAATTTTTTTGATTCGGTTTCAGAGAAAATAATATTGCCGTGCCCGGTTATAAATATAAAAGGATAATTAAAAATATTCCCGGTTGACAAATCGACAAATTCATACATGGGATTTGTTTTGATGTTTGTATTCTGGGCAATAAATTTTAGTAGATTCACCTCAGCCGAAGGATCGTTATACCAATCGCCACCACCGTTGTATTTAAGTCTGGCAATCATGAATCCTTGATTATACTGGGCAAAATAATTTCCTGATATTATAATTAGGATTACTATTGTCTTTACAAAATTTTTCATTTACACAATAATTATTAACACGGCGAAGATAAATATTTAATTGGCTCTTTGCATAGGCAAAATAAAAGAGCAAGAGAATCATTAGAGCGTTTCTTATCTTTCAATCAACAAATAGGGAATTGACATGAAAATCGTAAAAATACTATTTATAATAGTCTTTCCATTAGTATTGAAGGCACAGCCCGTTGAATTTAACGAATATTTTAACGACCAAACGATGCGGATTGATTATTTCCATATTGGCGATGCAGTTACTGAAATTGTTACGATTGATTTTATTTATCAATACGGAACATGGGCGGGAAGCATAAAAAACCTGATCGATAATTTTAATAACGGGGCATATTATCACAAAATTTATGATCTGGAATCTGGCAAGCTGATTTATTCAAAAGGATTCGACAGCTATTTTAAAGAATATCAAACAACCGATGAAGCTTCTAAAGGAATTAAGAGAACATTTCATGAAAGCGCAATTATACCTTATCCAAAAAACAAAATAAAATTTGTTTTAGAAAAACGGGATAGAAATAATATTCTTAACGAAGTTTTTTCAACAGAAATAGATCCTTCCGATTTATACATAATTAAAGATCCGGTTAAGGATAAAGCTGTAACGGTTATAGAAAGTTTTAAATCGGGTAATCCTCACAATAAAGTTGATATTGTAATAATAGGCGATGGATACACAGTAAGCGAATACAAAAAATTTGACCGTGACTTAAAAAGATTTACAAAAGTTCTTCTCAATCAGGAACCATTTAAAAAATATAAAGACAGGTTTAATATCCGCGGAGTATTTAAAGCTTCTGTAGATAGTGGAATTGATGAACCGGGCGCAAATGTTTATAAGAGCACGGTATTAAACACTACCTATTACTCCATGGGTTCGGAAAGATATATTTTAACAGAGGATAACAAAACATTGCGTAGCCTCGCATCACATGTTCCGTATGATGCTATCTATATTATGGTTAACGGCTCTCGTTATGGCGGAGGCGGTTTGTATAATACCTATTGCACTTTTGTTGCCGATAACCAATTTTGCAATTACCTGTTTTTACACGAGTTTGGTCATTCGTTTGCCGGACTTGCAGATGAATACTATACATCCGAAACAGCCTACAACGATATGTATCCCGAAGGTATTGAACCGGTCGTGCCTAATATCACTAGATTATATGATAAGAATAATTTGAAGTGGAAAAACTTTGTTTCACCCGGTGTTGATATTCCAACTCCATGGGAAAAAGAGGAGTATGATAAAGCAGATTATGCATGGCAAAAGATCCGCAGAGAGATGAATAAAAATATTGCAGAATTAAAACGTAACAGAGAGCCGGAAGAAAAAATTGTAGCGGCACAGAATGAATATGATAAAAAAGATAAAGTTAGGAGCGAGGAAGTAGACAAATATTTGAAGTCATCGAAATTTGTTGGAAAGGTTGGAGTGTTTGAAGGTGCCGGTTATAATGCAAAGGGTATGTACCGTTCTATGCTCGATTGTATAATGTTTACAAAAGGGGCAAAACCATTCTGTAAGGTTTGCGAGGAGCATATTTCAAAAGTGATTTTACATTATGCGGATTAATTTTTATCATTCTGTGTGGTGTTGAGGCTTGTCTCAACACTACATGTGTGTAAAAGGGAAATGGATTATGAAAAAATTACACGGTAAAAAAATTTTAATGTTTGTTGACCATATTTACGAAGATCTCGAACTCTGGTATCCCAAACTCCGGCTTATTGAAGAAGGCGCAACGGTTGTTGTCGCTGGTCCAGAGGCTAATAAAGTTTATGAAGGAAAAAATGGGTATCCATGTAAGTCCGACGCCTCTTATAACGAAATTGAAGAGAAGTACTTTGATGGACTTGTAATACCCGGAGGATTTGCACCGGATAAATTGAGACGTGATAAGAAAGTTCTTCAACTTACAAAACAGTTCAACGATTCTGGAAAACTTGTCGCACACATCTGTCACGGCGGTTGGATAACCATCTCAGCCAGAATTATGAAAGGTTACCGATGCACCTCAACGCCCGGAATTAAAGACGATATTGAAAACGCCGGCGCTATCTGGATTGATGAATCCGTCATTATAGATAGAAACATGATCTCGAGCAGACGCCCGGACGACCTTCCGGATTTTTGCAGTGCTATAATTGAGTTTCTTGCTAGATAGCTATTCTGGAACACCTTGATTTAAGCGCGCAAAATTTTATTGCATAAATAAATGCTGTGGGTTAAGTTGTTCTATAAGAAAAGTGCAGGAATATATGAAAGTATTTCATCTGAACAATCCCGCCGCCGGAAACGGAAATGGTGCCAAGGTATTTCATACAATCAACAAAAATCTTAAAGAAAATGATCTCGAAGTTGAAGCTGTTCAAACGGAATATGCTGGACATGGAACCGAGATTGTAAAGAACCTCAATTTTCATGATTATGAAACACTTGCGGTTTCTGGTGGTGACGGATCTTTATTCGAAGCTGTAAATGGATACTTTGAAAATCAATCCTCTAAGAGAATTACACTCGCTGCTATTCCCGTTGGAAGAGGAAATGCATTTGCCCGCGATCTCAATTTTGAATCTAAATATTGGAGGGACGCAATTGATAATGTTGCTTTTAATAAAAAGAAAAAAGTTGATGTAGCACTCTGCAAAATGAACGGAGAACAATTTCATTTTATAAATATTCTCGGTTTGGGTTTTGTTACAGATGTGGCACAAACAGCGTTCAAACTAAGAGCATTCGGACATCTCTCTTATATATTGGGAGTTCTTCACCGCACAATTTCACTAAAACCATTTTCACTTAAAATAGAAATTGACGGCGAAGTATTGCATAGAGAAAATGTATTTGTTGAGGTTTCCAATTCGCGTTATACGGGTAAGGATTTTCTAATGGCTCCTTTGGCTTCTATTGATGACGGTTTACTGGAGGTTACGCTATTAAACAAACTTTCACGAACACGATTACTTCAATGCCTCCCCAAAATATTTACTGGCGATCATGTAAAAATGAAAGAAGTGGAATGCTTTAAAGCAAAGAGAATAAAAATAGAAACAGAGCCCCAAAAACTTTTAACCCCCGACGGTCAATTACTTGGAAGAACGCCGATTGAAATAGAATGCTTACACAAGGCGCTTGAAGTAATTGTGCCCTTTGAACCACCGGCAGAAGATGAAGAATAAAACATTTTTATAAATCGCGCACACAATAAAAATTTCTTTAGGTGTTTATGAATAAATGCTTTCTTAAATCTCTCTTCATCAGCATTCTGGTTACTACTATATTATTTCCGCAGAAAAAAGAGGATTCTGTTGTATGGCGTTTAGACAGTCTTGATAAAATAGGTGGAAGTAATATTACAATTTTTGGAAATCCGGAATTAATTAAACATAGCAATTTTACTTCAATCAAATTTAATGGCATTGATGACGGAATAATTGTTCATACCGATCCGCTTGAAGGTGCAGATGCTTTTACCATCGAAATAGTTTTTAAGCCGGACACCTCTTCTAATCCGGGAAACAAGGAACAGAGATTTCTTCATATTCAAAACCCGGCTTATGAACCCAGAAGAATGTTGATAGAATTACGTCTTACGAATGACGGAAAATGGTTTCTGGATACTCATATAAACGCAGATACAATGGCGCATACACACTATGCAGAAAAATTTACACATCCGTTAAGAGAATGGTATCATGCCGCATTGGTATATGAAAACGGAACAATGATTCATTACGTTAACGGTATTGAAGAGATGCGGGGGAACGTTAAATATCTTCAGATTAACGGCGGTAATGTTTCAATAGGAATGAGGATGAACAAAAGGTCTTGCTTCAAAGGGGAAATTAAATCAATTAGAATAACAAAGGGCGCATTAAATCCCGAACAGTTTTTAAAATAACAAACAAGAATAGTTAAGAAGGTTGTTTCAACACATCCACAAACTTTGAAAAATTTTCAGGAAGCGGTGACTCGATAATCTTTAATGTTTTGTTTAGCAACGGGAATTCAATTCTACTTGCATGCAACAATAATCGCGGAAACTGGTTCTGTATCTTAAAATCGCCATAGCGCAAATCCCCAACAACCGGATGCCCTATTGAATAAAGGTGAACACGAATTTGATGCCTCCTTCCGGTTATAATTGAAACATCCAGCAGAGTA
>CAZEBL010000097.1:0-2053 GCA_964510325.1 uncultured Melioribacter sp.
GATAACGATACAATCAGGTATAGATTTGCTAATTGTTTTTATAGTATAGGAAGATTCTCAGAAGCAGCTGATAATTTCAAAAGTATATTTTATAATTCTACTATACAGGATGATTCAAGGTTAGCATATTTCAAATCACTCTTTTTCAGCGGAGATTTTAATTTATTTCGCAATTCATCCAGAAATGAAATCTATTTACCCGAAAAATATCTCACTGAAATTAACCGTTTATATTTTACTTCTTTTTTGTTGGATAATTCAGTTCTCCCGGATACTGTAAATTTTATTTCTGCTTTCCCTGATTCAAATAAAAACGATATCCGAAAATTTTATTTTCAAAAAAAATTCCCTGAAAGTAAAAGCCCTACTACTGCTGCACTTTTATCAAGCATTATTCCTGGACTTGGTAAAATTTATGCTGGCAAGATAACCGATGGATTAACTTCCTTTTTGGTAACCGGTTTATTAACATTTTTAGCAGTTGATAATTTTAACCACAAGCATAACTTCCGCGGATGGTTGTTTACCGGTTTGGGAGCTTTCTTCTATGCCGGTAATATTTATGGATCGGCAGCAGCAGCTACTATTTTTAATGCCGGTGTAAAATTCAATTTTGATAATGATGTAAAATCATATTTCGAAAAAAGAAATTACTTTTTACCGGAGAATAATTTATAAAGATGATGAAAAAATTTCTCTGTAAACTTATATTTTATCTCCTTGTTTCACTTGTATCTGTTCAGGCTCAAAATGAATTTTCCTCCCAATTCGATTATGCAAATACTCTGTTCAAGACCGGGAATTATTTTGATGCTATTACTGAGTATAAACGCTTAATATTTTTCGACTCAACAAAAACTTATTATTACCGGTCATACTTTCAAATAGGTAAATGCTATAAAGCCGGGGCAAAATTTGACGATGCTATTAAATATTTTTCAATTTCTGAATTGAATGCCTCTGATGAAAGTGAACGGTTTTACTCTAAAATTGAAATTATTCGCTGTAATATTTTGAGAGGAACAACTTCAAGGGCTCATCAACTATTGAATGAAATGGAATTAAAGTTTACCGGAAGTGAGATTAAGGACTCGATTAATTACTGGCATGGTTGGGCTTATATGTTCGAAGACGATTGGAAGAATGCAGCTTTGTCGTTTGCTAAAATAAATCCTGATCATGAATTAAAATTAATTTGCGACCGGGTGGAAAAGGAGAAAGTTTCCGTTACTTTTGCAACTGTAATTTCTTATATTTTGCCGGGTGCTGGTCAGATTTATACCGGTAATTTTCTATCCGGGTTATTATCTCTCGGATGGAATGTTTTATCAGCATATTTAACTATTAATGCGTTCAATGCAAATCGTATTTTCGATGGTATTGCCATTTTAACTTTAATCTGGCAGAGATTTTACCGGGGTAATATTCAGAATTCCATAGAATTCGCCGTAAATAAAAATATTGATATTGCTAATGGTGCTCTAATTAATTTACAGAAACAATTCAGGGGAGCCAAACCGTGAAATTGAAAGAAGAAGAATTAAGAAAAATAACTCTTGATACTATTCAGGAATTAGGAACGGGTGCAACACCGGAAAAAGTTAAAGAAGAAGTTAGAAAGAAAATTGAAGCCGCTGGTGGTGGAGATTTTATTTTAAAGAAAGGGGATGTCTCATCCGGGCGAGTAATACTAACTTCATTCGGTTTGAATAAGCCGGGAATTGTTGCTGGAGTTACAAAAGCTCTTGGGGATTCTAATTGCGATATTCAAGACCTAACTCAAAAATTAATGGGTGATTTTTTTACAATGATAATGGTAATCGACATTTCGGCTTCACAAAAAGATCTTAAACAGATTCAGGAAGAAATGTCTAAAGTTGCCGATGATCTTAAGATAAAAATTTATCTTCAACACGAAGATGTTTTTAGATATATGCATAGAATTTAATACGTTCCATTACAAATAACAAAGAACCAAGAACCAAGAACCAAGAACTAATACAATGCCATACGAATTTGAAGAAATCTTAGAAACTATACGGATGACCGAAAT
>CAZEBL010000097.1:2063-4094 GCA_964510325.1 uncultured Melioribacter sp.
ACATTTCGATATTCGAACCGTTACTCTAGGAATAAGTTTAAGAGATTGTCACGATAGAAATATTGAAGTGACTAAACAAAAAATCTACGATAAAATTTTGCGTTACGGGAAGAACCATGTTAAGAATGCAAGGGAAATAGAATCACGTTTTGGTATCTCTATAGCTAATAAAAGAGTTTCATTGACACCAATCTCCATCCCGTTTGATTCTTGCTCATTAGAAGAATATCTCGAAATTGCAAAAACACTCGATAAAGCAGCAGAAGAGATAGGAATCGATTATATTGCCGGTTATTCTGCTCTGGTTCAGAAAGGAATGACGAATGGAGAAAGAGAATTGATAAAATCAATTCCTTTCGCTCTATCACAAACAAAGAGAGTTTGTTCAAGTGTTAACGTGGCTTCTACAAAAGCTGGTATTAATATGGATGCTATTAGAATGATGGCAGATGTTATTAAACAAACTGCTGAATTAACAAAAGAGAACGATTCAATCGGTTGTGCAAAATTAGTTGTATTTGCAAACGCAGTAGAGGATAATCCTTTTGTTGCCGGTGCATTCCATGGAGTTACTGAACCCGAAGTTGTTTTGAATGTTGGAATTAGTGGTCCAGGTGTTGTTCTGGAAGCTATTAAAGAAGCCGGACACGTTGATCTGCAGCAATTGGCGGAAGTAATTAAAAAAACAATTTTTAAGATTACACGTGCCGGTGAATTAATTGGAAGAAAAGTTGCCGAGAAAAACGGAATCCCTTTCGGAATTGTGGATATCTCTCTGGCTCCAACTCCGGCTGAAGGTGATAGCATTGCAGATATTCTTAAAATGATGGGAGTTGAAGATGTTGGTGCACCGGGCACAACTGCTGCATTAGCAATGTTAAATGATGCGGTTAAAAAAGCCGGGTTGATGGCAAGCTCGTCAGTTGGAGGCATGAGCGGTGCCTTTATTCCGGTTAGTGAAGATCAGGGGATGATTCGTGCTGCTCAGGTTGGAAATCTATCACTCGAAAAATTGGAAGCTATGACGGCTGTTTGTTCTGTTGGTCTTGATATGATTGCTGTTCCGGGTGAAACATCGGCTTCTACAATTGCTGGAATAATATCCGATGAATCTGCAATCGGCGTAATCAATGATAAAACTACCGCTGTTAGAATTATACCAGCGTATGGTAAAAAAGTAGGCGACTTTGTTGACTATGGCGGATTGCTTGGTAAAGCGCCAATTATGGAAGTTAGAAATTTGAGCTGCGAAAATTTTGTTGGAAGAGGAGGTAGAATTCCTGCTCCAATGCGAAGTTTGACTAATTAAAAAAATATTGGAGGGTAAATGAAAAAAGGTTGGATTATTGCTCTAAGTATAATTGCAGTAGTTGTTATTCTTGCTATTGCTTTAATTGGCTGGGGTGTTGGTGTTTATAATAAACTTGTCGGACTTAATGAAGGCGTGAGTCAGGCATGGAGTCAGGTCGAAAATCAATACCAGCGAAGATATGATCTAATTCCTAATCTCGTTGCAACTGTTAAAGGGGTTGCAGAATTTGAAAGAGGAACATTTACTGCAGTCACTGAAGCACGGGCAAAAGTCGGGCAGATTAAACTATCGGCCGATCAGCTTTCCGATCCAGAAGCATTTCAAAAATTCCAACAAGCGCAGGATGGATTAAGCAGTGCTCTATCCAGATTACTTGTTGTATCAGAAAATTATCCACAATTGAAAGCAAACGAAAATTTCCTTCAGCTTCAGGCACAATTGGAAGGAACAGAGAATAGGATTTCTGTTGAGAGAATGAAATTCAATCAGGTTGTTCAGGATTATAATGTTCAGATAAAAAGATTTCCCGCTGCAATAATTGCAGGAATTACAGGATTTAAGGAGAAGCAGTATTTCAAAGCAGCCGAAGCTGCGCAGGAAGCTCCAAAAGTTCAGTTCTAATTTTGTGAGAGTGTAGAGAATCTATGAATAAAATTTTCTTATTACTTTTGATTTGCAGTCTTAATTTGTTTGGACAACCAAATTTCCCAATTGTTAAA
>CAZEBL010000097.1:4104-9757 GCA_964510325.1 uncultured Melioribacter sp.
TTTATCAGCTCAAACGGAATTTCCAATTTTAAAAAATTATGCAAATGATTTTACCTCTACAATAAACAATTCTGAACTCTACACTCTTAATTCAACACTAAAGTCATTCGATGATTCAACTTCAAATCAGGTTGTCTTCTTGATGATAAGATCAATAGAAGGTTATGCTCTTGAAATGTATACCTACGAAGTTGCTTCAAGAAATAAAATCGGTTCTGCAAAAAATAACGGTGTCCTCTTTTTTGTTGCTAAAGATGATAGAAAAATGAGAATTGAAGTCGGCTACGGACTCGAAGGAGCATTGCCGGATGCTTTAGCTAGTTCTATATTAAGGAATGATGTTCGACCCCATTTTAAGCATGGAGATTACTATGCTGGTATTCAATCCGGATTGAGTTCTATTATGAGGGCAATAAAGGGTGAATACAAAAGTGATAAAAAGGATAGTGAAGATAGCATCGGTTTCCCGATTATGTATATTGTTATGATAATTATATTTATAATTTTTTCCGGAATAAGAGGAGGACGTGGCGGGGGTGGAGGTGGAGGAAGTATATTGCCATGGCTAATTCTTTCTTCGATGGGAAGTGGAAGAAATAAAGGCGGATGGGGTAGCGGAGGATTTGGGGGCTTTTCTGGTGGAGGCGGTTTTGGGGGTGGTTTTGGAGGTTTTTCGGGGGGTGGCGGCTCTTTTGGCGGTGGGGGAGCAAGCGGAAGCTGGTAATTTATTCTATAATTAATTTAATATGGCTTGAAGTTATTCTCTTCTTTTAGTATTATTTCATCAGTTTTGAAAGATATTTCTACAGGAATTAATTACTTTAACAATGCCGATTTCTATCAGGCTCACGATTTTTTCGAGGGAATGTGGGCTGATTGTAATCGAGAGGACAGGAAGTTTTTCCAGGGATTGATTCAAATTTCGGTTGGATGTTATCATTTGACTTGTAATAATTATTCCGGTGCTTTGAATCAGCTGAAAAAAGGAATTCTTAAGCTTAATGATTACCTTCCTTCTTATTACAAAATAGACTTGGCTGATCTAAAAAATAAAGTTAATTGTCTAATAAAAGAGTTAGAAAGTTATTTTTCAAATCACCTAAAAGAAATAGACGTTGGAAAAATACCGACAATAAAATTTAACTAAACAATTTTTCACTAATCTAGGAGAATCAATATGGCTATAATGATAACAGATGAATGCATTAATTGCGGTGCATGTGAACCTGAATGTCCTAATACTGCAATTTATGAAGGTGGAGCTCAATGGGAATTAGCCGGTAAACATTATGGAGAAGGGGATGCCGCTCCATCCGGTGCTGAAGGATTTTTCTCTAAAGACTTTTTTTATATCGTCCCCGATAAATGTACTGAGTGTGTCGGATTTCATGATGAACCACAATGCGCTGCCGTTTGTCCTGTTGACTGCTGTGTTCCTGATCCAAAACATGTTGAGGATAAAGATACTCTTATGAAAAGGAAAGAATATTTGGATGGAATAGGAAGATAGAAGTTTGACACTAAAAGATTCTAGATACCAGATTTTGGATTTTTAATTTTAGATAAATTTTGATTGCCCCGTTAAGCGGGGCTTTTTTATTTGTACTTTACAATAGCAATTACCGGAAAATGATCCGAAGGATATTTCCCATCTTTACTTGTATAATCAATTTTTGCTGAAATAATTTCAAACTCATTACTTGCAAAAATGTAATCGATCTTATCACCGGATCGATCACCCTTAAAACCGTTAAATGTTCCTTCATCTAATTTAGGCGGATTTAATTTCCGGTAAGTATCTATTAATCCCGATGAAATTATTCTTTGTATTGCTGCATTTGTTTCCCCGCAATTAAAATCACCCGTTACTACAACAGGATGATTCATTTTACCAGATTGAATCTTTCTAACTAACAGGTCTACACTTTTCTCACGAGATATTTGCGATTGATGATCCAGATGAACATTGTAAATGTACAATTGTTTTTTGCTGAACTTATCAAATAGTAGTCCCCACGAACAAATTCTTGGTAAAGAAGCTTCCCAGCTAATTGAACCGGGAATATTAGGTGTATTAGAAAACCAGAATGTTTCTGTTGTATCAACAATAAACCGATCCTTAGCATATAAGACAGCTGAAAATTCTCCCCTATTTTTTCCATCGTCTCTTCCAACACCCAGATATGAATACCCGGGTAATTCATCAAGTATTTCGCCTATCTGGAAATCAAGTGCTTCCTGTAAAGAGAGCAGATCCGGGTTCGCCTCTCTTATCACTTCAATTAGAATATCTTTACGGTATTTCCAGCTGTTTTCGCCATCATTAGCAGTTCCATACCTGATATTGAACGTCATCACTTTAAGTTCTGTTTCATAAGTAGAGCCGGTATTTTGGTAATTTGTACAACCGCTTAATAAAATAATTAAACCGGCAATTACGGAAGCAATGTTTAATAAAATTCCTCGTTTCATATGATTTTATTATGTTTGTTCATAAATTAACCCTATAAAATCTATCAATAAAAAACAAAATAAGCACAATGAAAATTGGAAAATATAAGCTGACGGCAATAGACACAATAACATTTGGACTTGACGGCGGAGCAATGTTTGGAATAATTCCCAAACCACTATGGCAAAAATTTAATCCGGCGGATGATCAGAATAGAGTTACACTTGGCGCCCGCTCTTTATTATTAGAAAATGGTAAACGTAAAATTTTGATTGATACCGGAATCGGAGAATTCTGGGATGAAAAATTCAAATCAATTTACCGCTTCGATAAAATTGAAAATACACTCTCAGATTCCTTGAGTAAATTAAATTTTGGCAAGGATGATATTACCGATGTTATTCTAACACATCTTCACTTCGATCATACAGGTGGTTCAACTACACTCGTTAATGGAAAGTGGGAACCAGCATTTCCAAATGCTACTTATTATGTCCAAAAAGAACATTATGAGTGGGCAGTTAATCCATCGGATAGAGATAGAGCAAGCTTTGTTCAAAGTAGATTTGTTCCACTTCTTGAGCATGGTCTTTTAAAACTCGTTGATAAAGATTATAAAGTTGATGATGAATTCGATTTTAAGATAATCAATGGACATACATTTGCCCAGCAAATGGTAAAGATATCCGATGGATCAAACACATTACTTTACTGCGGAGATCTTCTTCCTTTTTCCTCTCATATTCCTCTCCCTTACATAATGGGTTACGACTTACAACCGCTTGTTACACTTCAGGAAAAAAAGAATTTATATCCCCGGGCAATTGATGAAAACTGGATTCTCTTTTTTGAACATGATCCTGAAGTTGTTGCAGCAACAATGACAAAAAGCGAAAAAGGTTTTTTTATTAAAGATGTTTTTACAGAACTACCATGATTAATTCAATAGAAGGATTTACAAAAGTTTGCAGTTTTAATGACTTAAAAGAAAAAGTTGGTAAACGATTTTTTATTGATGACGTAGAAATTGCTCTTTTCAAAGTCGATGGATACGTTTATGCGTTAAATAATATTTGTCCTCACCAGAAAACTCATCTAATGCACGAAGGATTTATTGAAGAAGGCCAGGTAGTATGCCCTGTTCATGGCTGGAAGTTTAATTTATTGGATGGCAATCTTGCACCGGGAAGAAAGGGTCTGGATTCATATGAAGTGAAAGTGATTAATGATCAAATTTATGTAAAGGTTACAAAAAAAGAATTGAAGTGGTAATCCTTGGTTATTACAAATCAAATAGTGATTGAAAAAGCAAAAGAACTTGGATTTGACCTGATCGGTTTTGCTAAAGCAGAACCTCTTATTTATGAAAGACTAAAATTGCAAAATTGGCTGCACCTTGGTTATCAATCCGGTATGGATTATATGAACCGTAACTTAGACAAGCGTAAAGATGTAACTTTTATCCTCCCCGAAGCAAAAAGTGTTATCTCGCTTGCCATGAATTATTATACCAATCATCATCACAGTAATCGAAAAGAATATGGTAAAATTTCCAGATATGCCTGGGGTAAAGATTATCATTTAATTATCGGGGAAAAAATTGAATTGCTTGAGGAATATTTGGAGCAGATTGATCCCTCTTTCAAAAGTATTAGCTATGTTGATACTGGTCCGGTTATGGATAAAGCATGGGCGGTTCGTTCTGGAATTGGATGGCTGGGGAAACATTCAAATGTAATTAGTAAAGAAATGGGAAGCTGGATATTTCTTGCAACAATAATTACAAATTATAATTTTGATTACAGCAATATAATTCCGGATCACTGTGGTACTTGCAGAGCGTGTATTGACGCCTGTCCTACAGGTGCAATAGTAGAAGAATATGTTGTAAATAGCGGGCGATGCATATCATATCAAACTATTGAGAATAAAGGGGAAATAGATAAAGAACTTAAAGGTCAATTCGATAATTGGCTTTTCGGTTGCGATATCTGCCAGGATGTTTGTCCCTGGAATCATAAATTTTCTACTGTAACCGGCGAGAGGGAATTTGAACCATCCAATGGAATTGAACTCAACCTTAATGAAGTTCTTACTTATGATAATGAAGAATTCAAAAACCGGTTCGAAACAAGTCCTATTAAGCGGTCTAGACTAAATGGTATTAAGAGGAATGCAAAATTCCTATTAAATAGTCAATGAACTAATTTATTAGAGAATGCAAAAAACAACAATTAAAATTGCGAAGATGGATTGTCCCTCCGAAGAACAAATCATTCGTATAAAACTTGATGGAATTGTAACAATAAAAAATATGGAATTCGATATTCCTAACCGGCTTCTTACAGTCTTTCATTTGAATGGTTATGAACAAATCCTCGAGAAGTTACATTCGCTTAATTTCGATTCTTCAGTAATGTCAACTTCACAGGTAGAAAACATCGATTTCATGGATTCTACTTTTTCTGAAAGAAAAATTCTCTGGGCAGTTCTTGCAATAAACTTTTTGTTCTTTCTTATTGAAATTGTAACTGGATTTATTTCTAATTCAATGGGACTTGTTGCCGATAGCCTTGATATGCTTGCAGACGGAATAGTATATGGACTTGCATTAATTGCTGTTGGCGGTACAATAACACTCAAAAAAAATATCGCCAAAGCTGCCGGTATCTTTCAGATAATTCTTGCTATCCTTGGATTTATTGAAGTGGTAAGAAGATTTATTGGATTTGAACAGGTGCCCGATTTTCTAACAATGGTTATTGTATCAATTTTTGCTTTGATTGCAAATATTATTTGTCTTTACTTATTACAAAAAAGCAAAAGTAAGGAAGCTCATATACAAGCAAGCATGATTTTTACTTCAAATGATATAATAATTAATACCAGTGTTATAGTAGCCGGATTTTCTGTAAACTGGTTCAATTCATCTCTCCCGGATCTAATAATTGGCGCTATCGTATTTATTATTGTTGCACGGGGCGCTATTAAAATCTTGCAGCTTTCAAAGTGACAATCAAAAGATTCTAGATCTGTTCGTTGCGAATAATATCGTTATTTCATCCTTAAGCGAATGAATCTAAAATAGATTATTAACATCTAACCTTTACTTAATTTATGAAATAAAATAAATTGCAATTAAAATTTGGAGATTAAATGTCAGACAATCATCACAAAGTAATAGTTATCGGTTCTGGTCCC
>CAZEBL010000098.1:0-9702 GCA_964510325.1 uncultured Melioribacter sp.
AGGATCATCAATCAATGCACCGGTTAGCGGTTTGATGTTATTCTCTTTGGCAATCTTGTAAAATTGAATAAGACCGTACATTGCGTTCGTATCGGTTAATGCTACAAACTGGCTTCCGGATTTTTTGGCGAATGTTACAAGTTCATCAACCGGAATAGTCCCTTCCAGCAGAGAATAATTAGAGTGTGCGTGAAGTGTAAACATAATTTTAATCTGTCTCTGTTTTACCGATCCGTATTGCATCAAAGCCGTACTTATCGCGTATCTTCATTACGGCTCTTAACATCCGCTTACGGACTGTTTCATTATCTTCAAATAAAATACATTGTTCTGTATAGTGATTTAATTTACTGAGATGAATTCCAATCAACCGTATTCCGACTCTTCTTGTAAAGGATTTTTCGAACAGATCTTTCGCAACCTCGAAAACCACTTTGTCATCATCGGTCGGTTCAACTGTTTTAGCACGTGTTAGTGTAACAAAATCTGTGTAGCGCAGTTTGATCGATATTGTTGAAGTCTGCCAGTTTTCATTCCGCAGAAGCTGGCATGCTTTGCTAACAAGTTCAAAAAGGATCTCTTCAATCTTAGTTTTGCTAACAAGGTCTTTATCGAAAGTGGTCTCTTTGGAAATACTTTTTCGTTCATGTTCGGTTACAAGAATATCGTTCCCTTTACCGTTGGCTTTTTCCCATAATTCCGTTCCGAACTTGCCAAGTAGGGCTGATAAATAATCGGGGGATGCTTTTGCAATATCGCCTACAATGCTGAATCCTCTGGAACGAAGCATCGGAAAAGTTGCCTTGCCTATGCCGGGTATCTTCTCTATTGGAAGGGGTGCTAAGAAATCTTTCTCGCCGCCTGGGGGTACAAATGTAATTCCCTTTGGCTTTTTAAAGTCCGAAGCAATCTTTGCAATCGTTTTGTTTGATGCTATACCTATAGAGCTTGGAAGGTGAAACTTCTCCCAGATTTCATTTTGCAGCTTTTCGGCAAATTTGGCCGGCTCGCCATAAATCTTTTCACAACCGGTAAAGTCGAGGTAGAATTCATCAATCGAAGCTTGCTGTACAATAGGAAAATAAAGCTCTAAAAGGCTTTTTACGGCTCTTGAAAACCGTCCATACTCTTTTCCATGCCCGTGCAGATAAATGCCTTGGGGACATAATCTAAAAGCGTTTCTGATGGGCATAGCCGAATGAAGTCCGAACCGCCGGGCTTCGTAACTGCAAGCGGCTACAACACCGCGTCCGTGCGGATCTCCGCCTACAATAACAGGTTTTCCTTCCAGTGATGGGTCTAAAATCCTCTCTACCGAAACGAAGAAGGCATCCATATCAAGATGAAAAATGGTTTTCATATAAATTTTTAATTAGCCGCTTTTAGCTATTGACTTTCTTTCCGCCAAATTATAATATAGTGCACAAATGTTCACTATTAATATGAAAAATTCTCGGTTAACAAGCAATACTCTTCTTCTGGATATGTCGGTTTATAAGTTGCCGCATAGTAAAGATCATTCCAGAATCTTTGATGCCGTTCCTAAAATTGTAAAGGAAACCGGCTTCAACATATTCGATTATTACAAAGTATTTGAAGATGAAGAGACCAAAAGGATAATACGGGAAGGGGAAACGATCGGGTGTTTTTATATCGAGAGTCCGGGCATGCGCTCACTTCTGCGGCGAACTAATTGCGATACATTTGAAATGCTTACGGCAGTTTCGTCTGTTATACGTCCCGGTGTTGCAGAATCGGGTATGATGAGAGAATTTGTAGAGAGGCATAAAGATCCTAAACGTAGAAAATATCTTGTGCCCGAAATGGAAAAGTATTTGGGCGAAACATACGGCGTTATGATTTATCAGGAAGATGTTATAAAAGTTGCTCATCATATTGTAGGCTTAACATTGGAAGAAGCTGATTTGCTGCGGAGAGCGATGAGCGGAAAGATGCGTTCCCACAAAGCAATGAATATGATTGTTGATAAATTTTTTGCATGCTGCAGAGAGAAAGGTTATTCCGAAGAGGTATCGCAGAAATTGTGGAAGCAGATCGAATCATTTGCAGGTTATGCGTTCTGTAAAGCTCACAGCGCTTCGTTCGCACTTCTATCGTTTCAGGTTGCCTACCTTAAAGCTCATTACCCCGCGGAATTTATGGCCGCAGTGCTTAGTAATCAGGGCGGATATTATTCGGCAGCTGTCTATATATCCGAATCGCAACGGTTAGGAATAAAAATTTTACTGCCGTCTGTTAATAAGAGTATGTACGAATATACAGGAAGCGGAAAAGAAATGAGGATTGGTTTGATGGCAATTAAAAATCTGGAGAAGAATGTAATTGATAAAATTATTATGGAAAGGGAACGGAGAGGGAAATATTTATCGCTGGCAGATTTTCTTAAACGGACGCAACTTACTTATGAACAGACGGAGATACTGATAAAGTGCGGTTCAATGGATTGCTTGGGGCAGACGCGTCCAACTTTACTACGGCTTATAGATATTTATTTCAGTCACAGGAAATTAATCCTTGGCAGCGGATCGGATCTGTTTGAGAACGAAACTGTTAAGCTCGAGAAGGAGGTTGTTACGCAACGTCAATTTAGCGCAGATGAAATGTGTGTTCAGGAATACGAAGCATTCGGTTATATGATAACCAAACATCCACTCGAGTTTTTTGCTGAAGAGATTGGCTCGCCCGGTGTTGTGAAATCATCAGAAATGACGAAGTATCATAATCGTATTGTTAAGATGATCGGATGGTATATGACTTCGAAGAGGATTAAGACAAGTAAAGGGGAGATAATGAAGTTCCTTTCGCTCGAGGATTTATCGGGAACGTTTGAGGCGGTAATATTTCCTAAAGCATATCAGAAGTATGCCGAGCTTACTATTTCGATGGGTCCCTATCTTGTTGAAGGACGCGTTGATGCTTTGAACGGAAACAACATAATTGTAGAAAACCTTTCTGTTCTGGCTGCAGAGAAAGCCAGATCGATAACACAGAAAGACCGTACATCAACCGACTTCTTCGGCGATACAGAAAAGCCGCTTGAGTTCGATGAAATTTACCTTGTTAATTCACTTGATAAAGAAAAATTAGTTCAAGCTTATCTTTGATAGGCGGGGATAAGCTTTAAGAGTTGTTTCCGGAACATTCACTTTAATTCTCTCTTTCAAAAGGTGAATCAGCTCGAGTGCATTTGCTACGGCATTTCCTTGTGGGTGATTATTCAATACCACAAAAACTTTTTTAACTGAATCTAACACTTCTTTAATTTTCTGCTCAATCTCTACGAGTTCTCCGGGGGAATAAAGGTAGTTATATCTTTCACTTTGTTCTTCGTATGACTGGTCCTTACCGAATTTACCCAACGACGCTTTCCATGCTTTTGTATTCCGACCATGAAAACGGATGTAAAGGTTATCGCCGGCTTTAACAGGTTTGAATTCAACCGCTTCACCAATTACCGGCTGATCAATTGTGCAGAGAGAACTATTGTTGTTTTCAAGAAAATCGAAAAAGCGCTGAATGAACCATGATTTGTGCCGTACTTCAATAAACTTTTCATACTCGGCAAAGATGTCGATAAGCTCTTTAACATGGTTAGCGTTTTCTTTATTGAGAACGAATGAATAAGGAAATTGAATGAGTAATCCACCTAATCGGCTTTCGGTGTTCAACTTATTCAGATTGGATTTGACCGATTGGATCTGCTCTCCGGAAAATTTCTTTTTATGTGTGAAATCCTGATGAAGTTTTATCGTGAAAAGGAAATTCTCTCTATCCTCAACTTTTTTAATCCATCCATCAACAATCTTTGGATTGATATAAGTATAATAGCTCGAGTTTACTTCAACAACATTAAAGTACTCTGAATAATACTCCAGCCAATCGAAACTTGCTGATTGACCTTGAGGATAAAATGATGGGACCCAATCTTTATATGACCACCCGGCTGTCCCTACAAATAATTTTTCCATTACGGTTTTAGAATTATGAAAATCTAATTGCTATATTAAAGAGAGAGAATCAAAAAAGAAAGAAATATGTGCGGAAGATTTGAAAATAAAGTGAACGAAAATCTATTCATCCAGTTATTTAAGGAAATGAACATCAACCTGATAGTTGATGATTCAATCAAAAAGAATAAAAAAGAAAATATTGCACCGACAGATAAAATTTATGCCATCCGCTTATTAAATGGTGTTTTTACTCTATCATTATTGAATTGGGGAATTAAGTTTAAGGAGGATTCTCCACTCATTTTTAACAGCAGGATTGAAACCATAAAAGAAAAGAAATACTGGTTTACTCTATTTGATAAATATAGATGCATTGTACCGATGAGCGGATTTTACGAATGGAAGAAGGAAGGCACAAGAAAAATTCCACACAGAATTTATTTGCGCGGTCAGGAAATATTCTTCGTCCCGGCTCTTTATTATACAGATAAACAGAACAACCTCTATACTTCTTTAATAACAACCGTGCCTAATAAATTCATAAAATCGATTCATCACCGTATGCCGGTAATACTTGATATTAAAACCTCAACAAAATATTTGAGCAACGATGCGAATAAAAATTTAGAGCTATGTGTTCCATTGAATGATTCAATACCAATGGATGCAGAAATTGTTAAGCTTTAGAATGTAGATTTGGAAGGAGCGTAATCTATAAAGAATTACGCTCCTCAATATTTTAGAATGCTGAAATTATACCCACTGCTAATTGAGCATATTCTTTCTTGAAATTATATGTAAGCTCACCGATTAATCTGATATTTCGCCTTAGCATATAACCGAGGCTTAAAGTTCCGGATTGTTGTTCAAGGGCAGCAATATCGGAATTGACCCAATTGTATAATACTACTCCATACCATTTACTTTCATCACCTTTTGGTGTATAGATTAATTCGGCAAATCCTCCATCAGATTTTATATTTGTAGAAAATGGAGCCGGTTTATCATCAACGCGTGATACGTATTGGAAATTAAATTCAAACTGATTTTTCAGCTTAAGTGTTAAATCGGGACCAATCATTCTAAATGAATTATCAAACGAGATACCAGTATTATCTTCTAGCTTTTCTTTACCGAAATAACCGAAGACTCCAATTCTAAATTCCTCGGAAATATCCTGTGAAATTCTTGCTAATAGGTTTTTATATTTATCGTCATCAAAATTTCTAAATGGATTTGCTGCACCAATTCCGCTTCCATTCAATATCTCCAGTGTGATGTCTGTACTTGTTGGTAATCCATAAGTAAGCATTATTCCTCTATCGTATGTAAGATCGGTTTTAGAAAATCCGGCTTTAGTCTTATAGATTTGATAATCCTCAAATGTTAATCTTAACTCGCGCTTAAATAGCGGATCGGAAACTTGAAATTGTCCTACATAAACATCAAGGTCGGAACCGAACAAATCATTAAACATAATAAACGCATCTTCAATACCGGCAACTTCACCGCGTTCACTAAAAAAGAAATAGAAGTAATATGAAATATCTTTAGTTATAGACCCACCGGACAGAAATTTCAATAAATATGGTGCTGTCATATCAAATTGATTTGTGTTTTTGTTATTATAAGTTGCATAACCTTCAAGTCTTAATGCAACGGGAATTTCTCTTAGTAGAGAAAGTTCATCGTCACCAGTCGGTAAAAAATATCTTGGAGCATCTTTATCAGCTAATACAAAACCATTTCCTGCAAATTCTTCACCGTATGGTTTTAATTTTGGGAACGGGGAATGACATGTTTGGCAACTCATATTATATTTTCTTGCAAAAGCTGGAATACCAAATGTGGTGTCGAATAAAGAAAAGAAAATTATTAATCCGATTGATATAAAAATTATTTTTTTCATTTTATCACCTATGGAAGAATTGTAATAGATGTTGACTGTTCATTTATTTTAACAATTTCAGATTCGCTTTCCGGTACTTTCAAGAAATCGGCAACAGGTTTAACAAGTAGTTGGTAATTCAAAACAGCTTTAACTGTCAATTCCCCAGGTGGTAGATTAATTGGAAGATGAAATGTAAACGTCTCAGTTTTAGTTTCCCTTGGTCCAATTCTATAATCCACACCTAACGATGCTGTATTCCATTGCTGCATAGTCATTCTTCCTTTAGGATCGAAGTAGGGCATTCGGAAGATTCTATTACCTATTGGAATACCATCGCGCTGAACACCTTCGAAATCCGGTTTATCCAGTGCAATTCCCATATCCTGGTACGCTAATACATTACTTGCAATTGTATATTCTTCTCCGGCAAAATTTTTCTTATCCACCGGTAAATGATAAACATTACCTTTTTCATCAGTTGCTTCTACATTTAGCCATACAATTCTATCTTCAACAGAACCAGTTGGAAATTTATGTCCAGTTTTCTGATTGAATAATGCAACAGTGAACTTAACAGTTTCACCCGGTTCAGCTTCATTAAGGTCAGGATAAATTCTCAACTCGATTACACCACTAAGTTTTCCTTTATCGTGTGCACCGTGAAATAAATGTAATCTTGCATCAGGATATTTTATTCCCATCGATGCTGTTTTGAATTCAGCTTTTGGCATGTGACAATCCTGGCATTGAACACCTTCTTTTAAGTATGGTCCCTCTTTCCATTCGAGATGAGTTGATTTAACCCATATATCGAATGGACTTTTTTCGTTATGACAAATTCCACAGAAGTCGCCGGTCTTCATAATGGGATTTACTTCGATCTCATGAGCTGGTGAAGCAATTTCCCCTTTACGTGATGAATATTTTGTTTTACCGGGATTCATTATGTAATTAAAATTATATGGTGTATCTCCGCTGTATCCTGTGATGCTATGACAAACGTCGCAAGAGACCGATTCATTTGCACGCGAATTCATCTTGGGAAGAGGGGGAGGAACATCTCCAGCTAAATATGCAATTGGTGAATGACAGCCGTTGCAGCCGGCCTTTACCTCTGCAAATTTTTCATCCCGCTCTGCATGTGGAACTGCTAACTGAAAATATTCAATCTCATCCCATTCATGTGTGTATGCTTGCGACATCATTGCTTGTTTCCACTGTTGATAAAAATCTGTGTGGCATGAACTGCCACAGTATTCGGGCTTCTTAAAATCATCATATTTGAAACTACCCATTTTACTTTGACTGAAATTGGTCATTGTCATTAGAATTGAGAGAATAATTGAGAAAAAAAAGAGTTGCCTTTTGTACATGACTTCCTCCATAAGGAATTGATAGAAGTAATTCTAATTCAAACATAAATTTTAGAAAGAAGATATGCAACACTTATTTCGATTGGAAAATATTTTGCGGTCATTCAATTAATAATTTTTTAATAACTTTTAGTCGTAATTATGGTATTATTATGCGAATTAGATTTCTATATACACTATTATTTTTAAATCTATTACTAACATCATTAGTTGCACAAACTGGAATTATGAGAAGTTTCTATACCGATGGTGTACCAAAATCTGAAGTATCATATGTTAATGATATTCTTGATGGACAGGCGCTTTATTATTATCCAAATGGGAATTTAAGATCAGAGAAAAATTACAGCAAAGGTAAACTTCAAGGATTTGTTAGAGAGTATTTTGACAATGGTTTGCTTAAAGAAGAATATTTTATGAAAGAAGGTATTAAAGAAGGAACATATAGAAGTTACTTTGAAAACGGTGCTTTGAAAGAATTGATACTTTTCGAAAAGGGAATTCAGGTTAAAAAGGATAGCTTTATATTTGACCCGACTTTTTCTGCTCCCATTGAAGCTTATCAAGCTGGTAATAGACAGCAACAGGTTTTTAATAAAAGAAGGACAATACTTATTTGTGATGTTGAAATTTGTCCCGTTCCCGTTGGTGGTTTGAATTCAATACAAGATAAATTGATTTATCCAGAACATGCATTATTATATGGATTGGAAGGAACAGTTACTTTAATTGCTACAGTAGATGAAAAGGGTGAAGTAGTAGCTACAGAAATAGTAAAAGGTATTGGGCTTGGATGTGATGAAGCAGCACAGGAAGCTGTTAAAAAAACTCAGTTTATTCCCGGTCAGAATTTTGGCAAAGTTGTTGAGTCTAAAGTTACACTTAACATTGAATTCAAGATTTTTGATCGTTCACTTATTCAGAGTAATAATGAAGTAAATGGGAATAAAAACACAGAAATTAAAACTAAGATTGAAAACCCGGTTAGTAGTAAACCGTTAAATGTTCTCACTATAAAATGTAATGAACCGGTTTGCCCGAGACCAATTGGTGGAGTTGATGCAATTATAGAAAAATTTGAAGTTCCTTCTGTTGCAAAGAGATTAAAAATAAAAGGCGAAATTATAATTGAAGCCGATATAGATAAGTTTGGAATTGTTAAGGATACTAGATTAATTAAGGGTGTTGGTTATGGTTGCGATGTTGCTCTGGAGATAGCAATTTTAAGAACCAAATTTGTTTCGGCAAAAAATAGCGGCATAGACGTGGATTCTAAAATAACTGTAAATTATTCACTAAACCTCGATTAATAATTATTGCTATAGATTGCTAAGAAGAATAGAAAATTCCTTTTCAAGTGTTCGACCTTTGTCTTCTGAATACCACGAATGTAATTTCTCTAAATAAGCATTTTTATCAAGTCCACTATTAATTGCCTTATCAACTACCTCCTGTGCTAATTTTGGTCGTGGTCCCCATTGAAATAATTCATTACCATTTTCATCAAAGGCAATAAGTTTAGGGATGCTTCTGGATTTACCATTTGTTAAGTATAAATCCATTACATCAAGATTTTGATCTCTAAATAATATTTTCAAAGTAATTAATGGATTCAATTCAGCAATCTTTACAATGTAAGGTAAATTCTGAGCTGAATCTCCACACCAATCTTCTGTAATAATCATCCAGATTTGCGGCTGATCAATAGCAGTGACTAATTTTTTCAAATGTTCACTTACTGAATAAGTTTTGTAAATTCTGTTGCTTCGATGCAAATTGAGCTTTGTAATGTTATATTTTTCATCACTCTTAAATTTTTCTTCATTCAATTTTAGCTCAGTTAATTCAGTAAAAGTATTGTAGTTGATACCTTCATTAGAAATTCTTTCCATCAGCCAAGATAAAGGCATAAGTAAACTCCATTATTTCGAGTAATTAGATATAAATACGTCAGAAAAGATTCATAATTACTGTATTTAATTCTATAAGGATATGTCTTAAAGACTGAACATTTTGCCCTATTTCCTGGCTTAAAATGAGCAAAAATTAGTCTATCCCGGTGGCACATTAGTTGAACTTTTGTAAATGAACGTTAAAATGAGGTGAGTCATGAAAAAGCTAATAACATTAACAATCATTTTATTCCTGGTTTCTGCTTCACAATTTGAAGCAAAACCAAGAATCGGTTCATTTTCAATCGGCATGTTTTATTCATCCTTAAGTCCATACGGTGAATGGATTGAAATAGATAATGGATTAATAGTATGGCGTCCAAATTCAGTTCATTCATTTTGGCGTCCGTATTCAATTGGTAGATGGAGCTGGACAAAATACGGCTGGTACTGGGATTCATACGAACCATTTGGCTGGGCAACTTATCATTACGGTAGATGGTACTACGATGACTATTATGGATGGATCTGGATTCCTGATAATGTGTGGGGACCAGCGTGGGTTGAATGGAGAT
>CAZEBL010000099.1:0-1644 GCA_964510325.1 uncultured Melioribacter sp.
TAGGGTTACCATCTAAAAATGGATCAATCAAGATTTTCTTATTTCCATTAGTTGTTATCTGAAACGCAGAATGTGAAAAATACCTGAGTTTCATATAGCCCTCATTTTTTTATTAATTAATATTTTATTTATTTCCTTATTGAGCATAAAATTAATTAATTCTGTTTTAATATGTCGTCTAATTTTATTTTTTTCTTCATAAATTTTTTTGTAGAAATATTTCGGAATTTTTTTATTAGTTTCCCATTCAAGCAAACCAACTTTAATTTCCATTACATCAAGGTCTCTTCCCTCTCCTATTAAATCCTGCATATTTTTAGCAAGATTATAAACTTCATCAAACATTTTGGAATCTAAACATGACTGGAATATTTCCATGACATATCTGAATCTTCTAAATGCAATTCTTAATGAATGTAAATTTTCAGTTGAATCATCAATAAAAAACTTATCAATTTCTTTAAAGATTTGTCTTAATTTTTCTTGAATGACAAACGAAGATGCAGTCTTATATTTACCGTTTATATTTAAACCGGGTATTTTATATCTCTTTTTATTAGACATAATAAGTTAAACAGATTAATCCACACTTAATTGATGCCGGTTTCTTCTAATATGATTAATAATGCCCTTAATTCCTTTTTCCTTGTAAACACTTAAACTATTTTTCAGATAATTTCTAAGAGATTCCTTAGATAATCCACGTATTAGCTTACCTTTTTCTGCAACAGAGATGCTACCGGATTCCTCGGATACAATAACACTAATTACATCAGCTTGTTCCGAAATACCAAGTCCAGCGCGATGTCTCATTCCTAAAGGTATTCCATCTTTAGTATTTTCAGTTGATAAAGGTAAAGTACATCTTGCAGCCTCAATGTTATCGTTTCGGATAATTACCGCACCATCATGCAAAGGTGAACGTGGAAAGAAAATTGATCTAAGCAAATTTTTTGTAACCTTGGAATTAATTGCTTCCCCGGTTTCAGCTATACCTCGAATTCCAACTGATTTAACAATTACCATTAAAGCACCGTGTTGATGTTGAGCAAGCTCAAATGCTGTATCTGCAATTATGTCTGCTGTGTCGCTCTCATCACCTTTAAGAAATAATTTCATTATTGGGCTTCTTCCAAGAAGAACCAGCATCCTTCTAATTTCAGGTTGAAACAAAATTATAAATGCAATTACCCATACTTCTGAAATTAGTTTAAGAAGCCATCCAACTGCCTTAAAATTTGCAGCCTGAGCAACAAATGATAAAAATAAAACTATTAACAAACCGTAGAATATTTGAGCTGCTATAGTGCCTGAAATTACTGAATATAATTTGTAGAAAATAAATGTGACTAAAAAAATATCCAGTAGATCTAGAAAAGTTACTGATAGAAAACCGATTTTAAACAATTCAAACATTGGCAAGTAATTCCGGATTTTCGATAAATTGATTTAACTTAACAACGTAAGCTGCTTTGTTGATATTATGTGTTCGTATTAATTTAGCGCCATTTTTTATGGCTAATGTTTCCGCAATTAATGTGGCTTCTTCCCTTTCCTCAATTTCTATATTCAATGCTTTGCCTAAAAATGATTTTCTCGAGAGTCCTACCATAATTGGGCAGCCGATTCCTTTAAATTCATTAA
>CAZEBL010000099.1:1654-9665 GCA_964510325.1 uncultured Melioribacter sp.
ACGAATTTTTATAACTACTATTTTCATTTTATATAAATTCATTAAGTCTTTTTAGCAGTTCGTAATTATCAGAAACTCTTTTGCCAAATCCAATTCCCGGATCAATAATAATATTTTTGATATCATGCTTCTTAGCATTATCAACCTTGTTAAGTAAATAATCATATACTTCCGAAACTACATCATCATAATAAGGATCCAGCTGCATTGTTCTAGGGCTACCCTTCATATGCATCAAGATGTATGTAGCATCGAAAGATTTTACTACATCAGTCATATTTTTATCAGCCGTTCCTGCACTAATATCGTTTACAATTTTGGCTCCTCTCTTTAAAGCTTCGGATGCAACAATTGATTTTTGCGTATCGATTGAAATAATTGCGCCGGGTACTTTTTTTATTATTCCTTCTATAACGGGAATTACACGCTTAAGCTCTTCTTCTTCATTAACAGGTTCCGATCCCGGTCGTGTTGATTCGCCGCCTACATCTATGATATCCGCACCTTCCTGAATTAATTGCAATCCGTGTTGAATAGCAGAATCTGTGCTAAAGAATTTTCCTCCGTCCGAGAAGGAATCCGGTGTTACATTGATTATACCTATTAATAAAGCTCTATCAAGATCAAAAGTTTTATTCCCTAAATTTAATTTTAGTTGGTCGTATTCTGTGATGTTCTTTAATGTTTTGTTTATCTTGAAACCGATATCCTCGTTTCCAATTGCAATAATTTCTTTAGACATTTCTTTAAATACACCGAAAGAACCCAATGCCAGTAAATCGACCGAATCATTTTCTTTTTTAGAAGTTATGTAGCAGATCTCTTTATTTGATAGAATTATTTTCTTAATTCTGTTAGCGAATTTGAAATTGATATCTCTTATTTCTAATCCTAAAATATCCTTCTCATACAAATCTCGATAGATATTGTATTTAGAACTATATCGCTTAAAGACATTAGAATAAAAAATATCTACTACCTGTATAATCACTTATATCACCCGATTATTTTAATGATTATTAGGAAATCCTAATAAATAATCTGCTATAGAAGATTATAAAATATTTTATATGCTAAGTATTTTGTATTAATCGGAACTAGTAATTAAATTTTTTAATTCCATTGTAGATGCAGTAATGTTATCAGCACCAAAAATAGACCAGCCAACCACAAACATATTACATCCAGCTTTAGAAACTGTTTTTATATTTTCCGAATTAATACCGCCATCGATTTCTATAATATAGTTATAACCTTTTTCTTCCCTAATTGCAGCTAATGTTTCAATCTTTTTCAATGAACCGGGAATAAATTTTTGAGCACCGAAACCTGGATTAACTGACATAACAAGAACCATGTCCACAATATCCAAAACTTCAAATAAAGTACTTACCGGTGTTGAAGGATTAATAGACACTCCGGCTTTTGCACCCAATTCCTTTATTCTATTTATTGTTCTATTAAGGTGAATAACCTCTTCCTGATGAACAGTTATGTAATTACTCCCCGCTTCAATAAATTCTTTTATTAGCGCATCAGGATTCTTAATCATTAAATGAGTGTCTATAGGAAGTTTGGTTATTTCCCTTATCGCTTCAACAATCATTGGACCAAAAGTAATATTAGGTACGAATTGACCGTCCATTACATCGCAGTGAATAACATCTGCTCCGCCAAGTTCAACATTTCTAATTTGCATGGATAGATTTGAAAAATCGGCTGAAAGAATTGAAGGTGCAATTAATTTTTTGTTTTTCATATTTATTTATTCATTGTTAGAACAATATTAACGGAATCACCAACTGCCACTAACGTATTTTCTGTCGGTTGCTGATCCACAACTGTATTTGGAAGTAATGTGGATGAATGAATGTAAGTTCTTATTCCTATCCTTAAGGACATGCTCTTCAAAATATTCTCAACTTCTCCAAGGGATTTACCTAAAATATTAGGTACTCTAACCATTCCTATTTTAGGTCCAATACTTATTTTTATCCACACAGATGTGCCTTTAGGTAATTCTTTACCCTCAGGGTATTGCTGCTCAACAATTAAATTTGGCGGAAATTCAGATTCAATTTCCTCAATTTGATCGAGAATCAATCCTATCCTTTCAAGATTAATTTGAGCATCTCTAACAGTTTTATTAATCAGGAAAGGCATTTTAACAGTTTGAACCCCACCGCTTACAGTTAAATAAACTCTTCGGTTTTCTTTTACAGTAGAGTTTGGAGAAGGTTTTTGGAAAATGACGAAATCCTTATTAAATCTTTCGTCGTAACGTGATGTTTGTATAACAGGATTAAGTTTCAGATCTTTTAAGATTCTGATTGCCTCGTCTTTATGTTTTCCTACAATATTTGGTACTTTAACTTCATTGGCATCAACATAAAATGGTAAAACGAAATTGTCGATAATAAGCAGAAGAACAAAAAAGGATAGTAAAATTACTGCCGTAATTATGGAATATTTTCGCAATCTATTTTTCATATTGGAAATATATCAAACCACGCCCTATTCCACAAAGTATTTTGCCTAATGAATAATTTTTATTTAGTTTGTTATTAAAACAATTTCAGAGTTATTATGAAACTGAATATTTGCCTATTCGAGGATAGCGGATATATCAATTTACTTCCTTTAGTCTATCTAAGACCTGTTTACGACCTAAATTGTGGAATTCTTTCACTAAGGGAAAAAGTCGTTAGATACTTTCCAAAAGCTAATATTAAACTACATTCAAGGGATTACCTTCAAGATGTTATTGCTGAAAGATATCCGGATTGTAATTACAAATTTTCGGATTCTGATGAGATAATTTATATAAATGGACGGCTTGTAATTGATACGAAGCTAAGTAAACTAATAGCTAAGCTTAGTATTGGTGAAGCCCTTACTCAAAATAATCTGGTTATAGCTGTTAAATTATTTTATAAAGACGCTAAACGCTTTCTAACAGCGCAAAATGAATTGTTTGATTTTAATTCAGGCGATTTTTCTAAAAAGGAAGTTGTTTATATTACAATAATTAATTATCCATGGGATCTGGTGAATATTAATGGCGATGAAATAAGAAATGATTTTGAATTATTAAGAAAAAAAACTAATGTGAATATTAAATTGAACTCCCATGTAGTGCTGATGAATAAAAAATCAGTTTTTATTGATAAAGGAACGGTTATTAATCCATTTGTGGTTCTTGATGCTTCCGAAGGACCAATTTACATAGGTAAAAATGTGGAAATATTACCACATGTTACTATAAAAGGTCCTGTGTATTTAGGAGACCATACACTTGTTAAGTCAAATTCCCTTATTTATCATAACACAAGTATAGGAAAGGTTTGTAAAGTTGGCGGTGAAATTGAAAATTCAATTATCCATTCATATTCGAATAAGCAGCATGAAGGATTTTTAGGTCATTCTTATTTGGGCAGCTGGATTAATATTGGTGCAAGTACTAACAATAGCGACCTAAAAAATAACTATGGTGAAGTGGATGTTTTTATTAATGGCAAAATGGTTAATTCAGGTTCTCAATTTGTTGGACTTATTATGGCCGATCATTCTAAGACTGCAATTAATACGATGTTCAATACAGGTACAAATGTAGGTGTATCTTGCAACCTATTTGGTTCCGGGTTTCCACCCAAGTATATCCCCTCATTTAGCTGGGGCGGCTCTGAATGGTTACGGACCTATGATATTTCTAAATGTATTGAAGTTGCTAAAATTGTTATGCAAAGAAGAAACATTATTTTGAGTAAAAGTGAAGAGTTACTACTTCATAAAATCTACGAATTAACTTCACCTGAAAGAAAAAATTAGTTTTTACATTACTAAACACATGTACAACAATTATCTTTATTTGTTAAGAGGTATATCTGAATTAAGGAATAAATTACTCAATAGCGAAGTAATTGATATTTTCACTCAAGAAAAGGATAAACTCTTTTTCAGGATTCCGACTATAAATCATCCCGATTTTACATTAATTCTATCGAATAATTCTCAGCAACCATATTTCTCAATTAAACCGGAAATTAAAAAAGCTAAAAAAAATACAAGGGATTTTTTTCAAGATTATTTACCTTCAAGTATATTAAACATCGCTATAGCAAGTAATGACAGGATAATAGAATTTACAATAAGCAAAGCAAAAATCTATTTTTTAATTCGAGGAGCAAAAAGTAATGTTGTATTAATTGATGGTATGAATTTTCATTCCTTCAAAAAGATTGATTCTATCGGAGAAAATGAAATTAAATCGGAGATCATAAAAACAGAATTTCTTAACCCCTCGGAATCGATTTCGAGAATCCAAAATGATATAAATACTTTATCCTTAGAAGAAATAAAAAGTAAATATCGATTTATTAGTCCCCTTCTTAGCATAATTGAAGTTCAATCAGGAGATAATTGGAGAACCAGACTATTAGAAATAGTTGGCGATATAACACATAAAGAGATTGCTGTAACTATTTTGGATGAAACCGGTGAACTTGACTTTTCACCTACTACATTCATTCCCAATAATCTAAGTAAGCAGCAATTTTTTTATGACGATTATTTTAGTGCACTAAACAAATTTCTTATTTCTAAAACACTAATAAAAAAGAATACAAATACAAAAAAAGAACTCGAAAAGTATTTACGAAGAGAAATAGATAAAATTTTCAATAAACTAAACGATTTAAAGGCAAGAATAGAAATCGGCTCGCGAGAAAATGAATTTTCATTTCAGGCTAATTTTTTACTTGCAAATATTAATAAATTTCGAAAAGGAGATGAATCAATAACCATTCGCGATGAACTGAGTAATCGGGACGTAACAATTACATTAGACAAAGCCTTATCACCGAATCAAAATGTAGATAAGTTATTTGAAAAAGCTAAATCGGAAAAAATAAATTATCAAAAATCAAAATCTCTGTATGAGGATTTGGAATTATATTACAAGAAATTGAACGGCTTTCTGGATAGAATCAAAGTATTAGAGGATCATAATGATATTCTATTATTAAAAAAAGAATTGGGAATAAAAATGAATTTGGAATTAAAGAGAGAAGAACCCGATGCAAATTTCAGACATTTTTTAATTGATAAAAAATATCATCTGTATGTTGGAAAAAACAGTAAAAATAACGATGAGTTAACAACAAGATTTGCTAAACAGAATGACTTATGGTTCCATGCAAGAAGTGTCTCCGGTTCCCATGTAGTATTAAGGGTCGATAATATAAAGGAACCGGTTCCTAAAAATGTAATTAAAAAAGCAGCGTCAGTAGCTGCATTTTACTCAAAAGCAAAAACTTCTAAACTGGTTTCTGTTAGCTACACATTTAAGAAATATGTTACTAAAAGAAAGAGTCTGGTTCCGGGTCAGGTTATACTACTGCGGGAACAGACTATCCTTGTTGCGCCAGAAATACCTGATGGTTGCGAATCCATTGATTAGTTATTTTCTACCAACCCAAGTTTTCATACTCGTTGAAACACCAAACATTACCATCATTTTCTGGAATAAATAATCAGGTAAAATCCCCCTGAAAATATTTACAAGTTTTAACGTAACCGGTCTTCTTACAACAGTTTTATTTTTTTTGATTGCACCATAGACAATTGCTCGAGCAATAACTGAATGAGATTTAACTAATGGCACAAGCAAACTTCCTAATAAGTTTAATTTAGCTCCGGAAAACATTCCTGTAGATATATAGTATGGATGCACCGAACAATATTTCACACCGAATTTTTTTTTATTCCATGCCTCGAAGCGTAATGATTCTGTTAATCCCTGGACAGCCCATTTGGTTGCTGCATAAACAGATAGATCGGCAACCCCAAGAAATGAAGATGCTGATGATAAGTTTACTATATACCCAAAATTGTTTTCATACATCATTGGTAACACTGCTCTTGTAGTATAGAGGATAGAATTAAGATTTACTTCAACCGTTCTTACCCAATCAATATCTGAGCAATCGAGGAATCCTCCACCTTTTACATATCCGGCATTATTGATAAGAATATCTACACTGCCCATTTCTTGAATTGCAAGTTTAACCAGTTCATACACTTTTTCTTTGTTGGTCACATCGCAGATGTGAGTAAAAATTTTTGATGACTCATTTTGCAATAATCCTTTAGCATTATTTAATTCAGTTTCATTAATATCCCAAATAGTAACAGAGCAACCTTCCTTCATTAATAGTTTTGCAGTTTCAAGGCCAATACCCATAGCCCCACCTGTAACTATCGCGGTTTTTCCTTTAAGAAACATGTTAAATCCTCCGCTTAAAAATTTCTTTTTTGAACCAGACAGTTAAATTTGTAATTTAGAATAGCTTTCTAATTATTAAATTAACAAAGTAATTTTGATTTAGCATTACTTTTTTATGATTGAGAAAAAATCTGTTGAAAAAATATTAATCATCAAATTACGTGGTATTGGTGATGTTGTCTTATCAACTATAGTGCTGGATAACCTGAGAACTGATTTACCAAACGCAACAATCGATTTTATTTGCGAATCACCTTCCAGACCTGGATTAGATGGTCTTACTCAAATAAACAATGTTTTTGTATTGCCTAAAAGTATAATAGAAAGAGTGAAGTTCTATTTTATGATTAGAAAGAAGAGGTATGATTTAGTGTTAGATTTTTATTCGAACCCTACTACCGCACAAATAACATATTTTAGTGGAGCAAAGTACAGAGCCGGATTTCCTTATAGTGGAAGAAAGTGGGCATATAATTTATTTGGTCCAGTTGAAAGAGACCGATATCATGCAGCAGTTCTACATCTGGAATTCTTAAAGAAAATAGAAATCAATGTAACTTCTGAAAATCTATATTTTTTTGTAAGTAAAAATGATAACTTATTTGCCGAAATATGGTTAACCCAAAAGAATTTAATTGAAAAAGAGTTTTTTGGCATCTCACCTTCTGGCGGTTGGCCGTCTAAAAAATGTGAACCGGAAAAGTTCGCTGATATTGTGGAAGGAATCTATAACAGATTTCATTTACCCGCTTTGATTTTGTGGGGACCAGAAGATTATAACGATGCAATTAAAATTAAGGATCTATTAGGAGATAAAAGCTTTCTTGCTCCCAGAACAAGTATTCGTCAAATGGCTTCATTTATTTCTAAATGCTTATTCCTTATTGCTAATGATAGTGGTCCGATGCACATTTCTACAGCGGTAAAAACTCCTGTATTAAGTATCCACGGACCTACAAATCCGTTGCACCAGGGACCTTTTGGAAATATGCATGAATGGATTAATCTTAGTGAATTAGACTGTATTATGTGTAACCTGTTGGATTGTCCGAAAAATCACGAATGTTTTAAGGACTTGCCGCTAAGCAGGATAATGGAAAAAATTGAAAAATTAATATCTAAGAATAAACTAATCGGATTGACTTGAAAAGTTTAGAAATAATTTTTAGAAAATTTTTACTGCGACTTCTAATTTTTTTCAAGAGGAATTCTAATCAGGGTAATTCATTAGATACCTCAAAATTTCTTAACATTCTTTTAATTCGTTTAAATAGGATTGGTGATGCATTAGTAACTACTCCCCTATTATATGAATTAAAGAAGAATCTTAATTGTAAAATTACAGTTCTTGCAAGCAGTTATAACTATTTTATTTTCGATAATCCACTTTTAACTGACGAGGTTATTGTATTTAACAAAAAACTTCAGAGAATCTCTACTTTAATTAAACTTATCAATAAAAATAGATATGATGTTATAATTGATCTTCATGATGATGTCTCCACAACGGTAAGCTATCTAATTGCTTTTTCAAAATGTAAATATAAAATTGGATTGCAAAAAGGGACTGAAAAGTTATATACGAATACTATTGCGAAATTAGATTCATCCAAACATCATATAATCGAAAGAATGATGGAATTTACAAAACCATTCAAAATTTCATACAATCCAACTAAGATAAACATTATTTATAGTCCGAAACCCGAATCTATTAGTATTGTTGAT
>CAZEBL010000100.1:0-9665 GCA_964510325.1 uncultured Melioribacter sp.
TTTTTTCTCATTCAATATAATTGGTTCTGAGGTCTTAACTTTTTTCTTAGTCGTTTCTAAAGCAGCAATTCTATCGTAATTAACATCCGGTATATCCTTCTCTATGTTTCTATATTCATAATTTTGTCTTTGTTCAACTTTCTTCTGAAAATCTTTTTCAGGATCCCATGAAGAATATTCGAGGTCATCAGCAGGTTTATTTGAAGAATAATCGGAATTCTCCTCAGGTTTAGGGATTTTAATCCCGAACAATTCTTCAAGTATATCCTGTGATGATGGTTGTGAAGGAACCGGTTTTGTTGCGGTTCTCTGTTGCTGTGGAACAGGTCTTTTATACTTCTGTTGATTTTTTTTCTGTTGAGGTTTCTTCTTACGGAAAATTGAACCAAGAATACTGTAGATAACAAAAAAGAAAACAATTATTTCAATAATATTATCCATTAGCTATGGTCTTTGTCTTTTTTCTCTTCAGGTTTAGCAATTGTATTTCTCATGTCAGTATCAGCTTGAATATTTTTTAGATTATAATAATCCATTACACCCAAATTACCTTCTCTAAAAGCTTCTGCAATTGCTTTAGGAATTTCAGCTTCAGCTTCAACAACTTTAGCTCTCATTCTTGCAACCTCGGCAACCATTTCTTGTTCAGATGCAACAGCAGATGCTCTTCTTTCTTCAGCTTTTGCACGTGCAACCTTCAAATCGGCTTCTGCCTGATCTGTTTGTAATATAGCACCAATATTTGTCCCTACATCAACATCTGCAATATCAATGGATAGAATTTCAAATGCGGTTCCAGCATCCAATCCTTTTGATAATACAACTTTGGAAATACTATCAGGGTTTTCGAGAACTTCTTTATGAGTAATGCTTGAACCGATAGTCGATACAATTCCTTCACCAACACGGGCTAAAATAGTAGCTTCGCCGGCACCACCAACAAGTCTTTCGAGATTTGTTCTAACGGTAATTCTTGCCATTGCTTTAAGCTGAATTCCATCTTTCGCAACAGCAGAAACAAGAGGAGTCTCAATTACTTTTGGATTTACAGACATTTTAACAGCTTCCAGAACATCGCGCCCGGCAAGGTCAATAGCAGCTGCTTTTTCAAATCCCAAATCTAAATTTGCCTTGTTTGCTGATATTAAAGCGTTGACAACATTTGTAACATTCCCTCCCGCTAAATAATGGGCTTCGAGGAGTGAAATGTTAAGATCTAATCCAGCTTTTGTTGCCGAAATTAAATTTCTAACAATTACTTGCGGGGATACTTTTCTAAGTCTCATTCCAATAAGATCACGGAATATTTTAACTTTTACCCCGGAAAAGTATGCTGTAATAAATAATCCAAGCGGAACATAGTAGAGTAGAATTATCAAGAAGACAACTGCTACAATAATAATTATTAAGGAAATTCCTGTTAATCCTTCCATTTATTTCTCCCTTTTTATTAAAACTGGTTACAAAATATCAATAACTGGTCATTAATACAATTAAATCCAACTATTTATATCAAAATTAAGTTCCTTGCTAAGAGGAACGTCAATATTTATATTTAAGAAACAATTTAATGCGTTTTAATGTTCATACACGTAAGATAGATAAAGGAATAATATGGAAGGGAATTTTTCAGAAAGAGTTCAGGAAGTAATTAGATTAAGTCGTGAAGAAGCTTTACGCCTTGGACACGATTATATCGGGACGGAGCATCTTTTACTCGGTATAATCAGAGAAGGTCAGGGTGTTGCCGTAAAAATATTACGTAACCTTGATGTTGACCTTGTTAAGCTTAAAAAAGCTATTGAAGATACAGTAAGAACTTCGGGTGGAACTCTTACAATTGGTAATATTCCACTGACTAAGCAAGCAGAAAAAGTATTAAAGATCACTCAGATTGAATCCAAGATTTATAAATCTGATGTTATAGGGACAGAGCATATATTATTATCCTTACTAAGAGATGAAGATAATATTGCCACACAAATTTTACATCAGTTTAATGTTAATTACGATAACGCAAGAGCAGAGTTAAATTCTATACTTAGTAGCAAGAGTTCAGAAAAAGCATCTTCTGCTCAACCTTTCACAGCTAAAAAAGTAGATAAAACTAAAACTCCTGTTCTGGATAATTTCGGGCGCGATTTAACCAAATTAGCACTCGAAGATAAGTTAGATCCTGTTATCGGAAGAGAAAAAGAAATTGAAAGGGTTGCACAGGTATTAAGTAGAAGAAAGAAAAATAATCCTGTATTGATTGGTGAACCCGGTGTTGGCAAAACTGCTATTGCGGAAGGTTTAGCTTTGAGAATTGTTTTAAGAAAAGTTCCGCGAATTCTTCAGGATAAAAGAGTTGTTACTCTTGACCTTGCCGGATTAGTAGCTGGAACTAAGTATAGAGGACAGTTTGAAGAAAGAATGAAAGCATTAATGACAGAGCTTGAAAAAGCTGATGATGTCATTCTTTTTATTGATGAGCTTCATACTATTGTTGGTGCCGGTGGTGCTTCAGGTTCTTTAGATGCTTCCAATATGTTTAAACCAGCATTAGCAAGAGGTGATATACAATGCATTGGGGCTACTACATTAGATGAGTATCGCAAATTTATTGAAACAGATGGTGCATTGGATAGAAGATTTCAGAAAGTAATGGTTGATCCGCCCAGTGCAGAAGAAACAATTAAAATTCTTGAGAACATTAAATTCAAATATGAAGAACATCATCATGTTAAATATTCGAGTGAAGCTATTGATAATGCAGTCCGTTTGAGTGAAAGATACATAACCGACCGTTATTTACCCGACAAAGCTATTGATGTAATTGATGAAGCCGGTTCTCGTGTTCATATGGGTAATTTTACAGTTTCTGAAGAAGTACTTAAGCTAGAAGATGAAATAGAAAAAATTAAACAGCTTAAAATACAGGTTGTAAAACAACAGGATTATGAAGAAGCTGCTCGCTTGCGCGATAAAGAAAGGCAGCTTCAATCCGATCTTGAAATTGCTAAACGTGAATGGGATGCCAAAACTAAAGATATTGTTTATGATGTTACCGAAGATGATATAGCCACAGTTGTATCTATGATGACCGGTATTCCTGTTACACGAGTCGTTCAGGCTGAATCCGAAAAATTAATGAAAATGGAACAAGCCCTTAAAGAAAAAATTGTTGGACAGGATGAAGCAGTAATTAAACTCAGCAAAGCTATTAGAAGAACAAGAGCAGGATTAAAAAGATCTAACAAACCGATTGGTACATTTATCTTTCTTGGACCAACTGGAGTTGGTAAAACAGAATTAGCTAAAGAATTAGCAAGATATCTATTCGATTCTGAAGAAGCCCTTATAAGAATTGATATGAGCGAGTATATGGAAAAATTTGCAGTCTCAAGATTAGTAGGAGCTCCTCCGGGTTATGTTGGTTATGAAGAGGGTGGTCAGCTTACCGAACGTGTGCGCAGAAAACCGTATTCGGTTGTTCTGTTTGATGAAATCGAAAAAGCTCACCCGGATGTGTTTAATATACTCCTGCAGGTGCTGGATGATGGACAGTTAACTGATAGTCTTGGTAGAAGAGTAGATTTCAGAAATACAATCATAATAATGACATCGAACGTTGGCACGAAAGATATAAAATCTACTGGTGGCTTTGGATTTAGTGGTCAGACTGAAGCAGATCAATATTCCCAATTAAAGAATACAGTAGAAGATGCCATGAAACGTCTCTTCAATCCAGAGTTCTTAAACCGAATTGATGAAGCCATAGTCTTCAGAAGTCTGGATAAGGAAGACATTAAACAGATTATTACAATTGAGATGAAAGATCTCGTTAAGAATATTAGTGATAACAAAATGAGCATTGAACTTCACAAATCTGCGATTGAATTCTTGTCTGATAAAGGTTTTGATCCAAAGTTCGGAGCAAGACCACTTAAGAGAGCTATTCAAAAGTATGTGGAAGATCCTTTAGCAGAAGAATTATTGCTCGGTCACTTTAAGGAAGGTGACAAAATAATTGTAAAACATAAGAAAAATTCCGAAGAATTATATTTTGTGCCGGCTAAAACAATAGAAACCGAAGAACAAAGTAATGAAGAGAAACAATCTGTTTAATATTCTTAATAATTTATTATAATGAAACCACTTAGTAAGGATGATATAAATAATTTCTTAGGACTTATCAATCATTGGAAACTTAATGGCAATACGATTGAGAAAAACTTTGTTCTGCAAAGTTTTACTGAAGCTCTTTCTTTTTTACTAAAATGTGGAATTGAAGCAGAAAAATTGGATCATCATCCTGATATGCTCCTATATGGATGGAATAAAGTAAAAGTTACAATTTCTACTCATAGTCTTGGCGGATTAACAGAAGCTGATTTCAACTTAGCAAAACAAATAGACAAAATAAATTAATGGAAAAGCAAAATATTCTCGACATTTTCTTAGAAACAAATGCCCTTTTGAATGGGCATTTTTTATTAACATCGGGTCGGCATAGTAATCAATACTTCCAGTGTGCCCTTGTACTTCAATATCCTGAGTATAATGAATTAATTTGCAAGAAAATTGCCGATTACTTTAAGGATTATGAAATTGATGTCGTAATTTCACCCGCTATTGGAGGAATAATTGTTGGGCAGGAAGTTGCACGGCTTATGAATAAAAAATCAATATTTGCCGAAAGGGAAGATAAAAAACTGGTCTTAAGAAGAGGCTTTAATATAGAAGAAGGGAAAAAATATCTTGTATGCGAAGATGTAGTTACGACGGGTGGATCAGTCTTTGAGGTAATGGAAATAGTACGCAACCAGGGTGGAATTGTTGCCGGTGTGGGCTTTTTAGTTGACAGAAGTAATAATAAAGTTCAATTTGGTGTACCACAATTCAGTACTCTACAACTAGAGGTTGTATCCTACGCCGCAGAAGAATGCCCACTCTGTATAGAAAATAAGATTTCTGTTGTTAAACCAGGTTCAAGAAAAATTAAGTGACCATATCAATGGAAAAGTTATGAAAAAAATTTTTTTATTAATCGTTTTTATTGCAAATCTCCTTTTTGCACAAGTAAATTTTAATGATTATTTCGTTGATAAAACTCTAAGACTCGATTTTTATCAAACAGGTGATCGTATTACTGAATTAATTTCTTTCGACAAATTAATAAAGGAACCGATCTGGAGTGGTTCAAAGGTAAATCTGATTGATAAGTTTGGATATGGCAATTACTTTTTAAAGATCATCGATGCTGATTCCAAGTCACTTATCTATTCGAAAGGATTCTCAACTTTATATCAGGAGTGGCAAACAACAGAGGAGGCCAAACATATTCAAAGAAGTATGTCTGGTTCAGTTGTCTTTCCATTTCCGAAAAGTAAAGTAATTGTTGAAATCCTAAAACGTGATAGAAAAAACAATTTCGAAAAGAAATTTGAATATTTAGTTGATCCTTTTAGTTATTTCATAATAAAAGAAAAAGCAAAACCTTATCCCGATTTCAAAGTTCATTATTCTGGAGACCCATCAAAAAAATTAGATATTGTACTTCTTCCAGAAGGGTATTCAGCAAATGAAATGGAAAAATTCAAAAATGATTGTAAAAGGTTTGCCGGTTATCTAATTGAATATTCACCATTCAAGGAGAATAAAGACAATATTAATATTTGGGGTGTAGAAGCTCCTTCACCAGAAAGTGGAACGGATATGCCAGGTAAAAATGTGTGGGTTAGAACAATACTAAATTCTCACTTTTATACTTTCGATAGTGAAAGATATCTTATGACTACTGATTATCATGCAATAAGAGATCTGGCTGCAAATGCGCCGAATGATCAGATTTTTATACTGGTAAATACTTCTAAATATGGCGGCGGTGGAATTTATAATTATTACAATGTCACATCAGTAGATAACCAAGCTTCCAAACAGGTATTTGTTCATGAGTTCGGACATGGATTGGCGGGACTTGCTGATGAATACGGTGACGATCCTACTTACCAGGATTTTTATCCTCCAGATGTTGAACCATGGGAACCTAATATCACTACTTTAGTAGACTTTAGCAGTAAATGGAAAAAAGATGTAGATAAAGATACGCCTATACCCACACCGGATGAAGAGAAGTATCGAAATAAAATTGGAGCATTTGAAGGGGCTGGATATGTCCCAAAAGGTGTTTATAGATCTACTCATAACAGTATAATGAGAGCATTTAGCTCTAATGAGTTTAATAAAGTCTGTAAAGATGTGCTTCAACAAATAATTCTCACATATACAGAATAAAATATGGATCAAAAAAGATTATTAAAAACGATCGATTCAATAGCAAGCGGTTATTATAAAACCGACGTAGAGTTGCTACAATCCGTAGTGAAGGAATTGGTAATGAGTAGTAAGTTTAATGTTACAGGTGGAAGAGTATGGAAATTATCTCAATCTAAAAAAGCTTACAGGTTATTATTTCAAACTGGTAATGTTCAAAAAATTCCGGAGGATTTTTTACTACCCCTAAAAGATTATCCAATATTCGATAAAATTGCTAATGATCGAACAATCCTTACCGATGAAACAAATAAAATATTTATATCAAAAGGTATCTTCAGGTATTCTGCTTCCGGTGTAGGGAAAAAAATATCTCTCGCTAATAAAAAATATTATGAATACCTGCTCGCAGTAAACAGCGATACTATCGATGAGGATTTAAGGTACACTCTAAATATTGTTGCCACAGTTTTAACATCGCGACTCAAAGAACGATTTTTATTACAAGCTCGTAAAAATCTTATACAGGATATTGATAAAGCTAAAGAATTACAAAGAAGCATTTTACCCGAACATGCTTATAAATTTCACTTCTTTGAAATATTCGGGGTTACTGTTCCCGCTGATACAGTTGCCGGTGATTTTTATGATTATTTAAAAATAGGGGAGGATGAAGAACGTCTTGGTGTTGTTGTAGGTGATGCTGCATCAAAAGGATTAGCAGCTTCTGCCGAAGCGATGTATATATCAGGCGCCATTAGAATGGCAAGTACTTTCCAGATAAAAATTACCCCTATGATGAATAGAATTAATCAGCTTGTAAATAAAATTTTCAGTGATGATAAATTTTCTTCATTATTTTATGGAGAATTATCAATTGATAAAAAAGGTTTGTTCCTATATGCAAATGCAGGTCAGAATCCGCCTCTTTTTTATCATAAAAAAAACAAAACCTTTTCTACTCTTGATCCTACGGGTCCCTTACTGGGTCCAGCACCTAATTCGCGATATGAAACTGACAGTATAAATTTTAAACCCGGTGATGTTCTGGTAATTTATTCCGATGGAGTAGTTGATGCTGCTAATGAAAAGTATGAATTTTATGAAGAGAAGCGTTTAAGAAAAATTATTCAATCTTCATTACATCTTTCAGCAAAAGAAATTGTTCATTCTATTCTGGATGATGTTATTAAATTTGAAACTTCTGAACCCGGTTATCAGGATGATAAAACTATTGTCGTTATTAAAAGGAATGATGAATGAATCTGGAAGAAAAAATTTATAACGCCGGAATTGTAGGTGCCGGTGGAGCTGGATTTCCTACTCATGTTAAAGCTAAATCCAAAGTAGAATTTGTTCTCGTTAACGGAGCAGAATGCGAACCGTTATTACATAAAGATTGCGAAATTATGGTCCACTTCGCACCTGAAATAATTAAAGGTGTTGAAGCAATGGTTAAACAGACTTCTGCTAAAAAAGCTTATTTTGGGATTAAATCGAAAAATGTAAATGCAATTGAAGCTGTTGAAAAAAATCTGGTTAATGGTAGAATTGAAATGTGTGAGCTTGGCGATTTTTATCCCTCCGGAGATGAATATGAACTTGTTTATGCTGCAACTAAAAGATTAATTCCACCCCACGGATTACCACTTGATGTAGGTTGTGTTGTTAATAATGTTGAAACATTTTACAATATATCAAGAGCCATAGACGATAAACCACTTACACAAAAATTTGTTTGCATTGCCGGTGCTGTAAAAAATCCTCAAACATTCTTTACACCAATTGGTACAAGCATTCAAGAATTAATTGAGCATGCCGGTGGTGCTACAGTACAGGACTATGGAATTTTTGTAAGCGGTATTCTTATGGGTAAATTAACTTTCGATAAATCGGAAGTCGTTACTAAAACGACAGCCGGAATAATAATTTTACCTAAAGATCATTATCTAATTATGCGTCAAGATCGACCTATGCATGATATGAACCGGATTGGAAAATCTGCATGCGATCAATGCAGCTACTGTACAGAATTCTGCCCAAGATATTTACTTGGTTATGATGTTCAACCGCATAAGGTGATGCGTTCGCTCGTCTTTACTACTACAGGTGAAGCTGTGTGGAATCAATACGCTGATCTATGTTGCTCATGCGGTTTATGCTCACTGTATTCCTGCCCAGAAGATCTTTACCCTCGCGAAGCTTGCGACCAGGGTAAAAATTATATGAGAAAAGCTGGATTAAAATATAAGCAGCCAAAAGAAGTTCGAGTTCATCCATTAAAAGAGGGGAGACGTGTTCCATTAAAAATGTTAATGAAGAGAATGGACATTCTAAATTATGATTCGCACACTCCATTTAATAAAACAAGTCCCCAGCCAACTCAAGTTAAAATATTACTGAAACAACATATAGGCGTTCCAGCAATGCCTGTTGTAATATCAGGCAATTTTGTTAAAGAAGGGGATCTGATAGCAGATATTGAAAGCGGAAAACTCGGGGCTAGAGTACATGCTTCGATAAATGGTAGAATTACTCATGTTAGTAATGAGTTTATTAGAATATCTAAGTAACTTTATAAAATATTTGAGAAAATTTTTTATTTAAGGAAATATTATGGAAATGAATTCACTCGGATTAATAGAATTAACAAGTATAGCCGCCGGGATGCAAGCTTGTGATATAATGTTAAAAACATCTAAAGTAGAATTGATTTTATCACGTACAATATGTTCTGGTAAATATATGGTTCTTATTGGTGGTGATGTTGCAGAAGTTCAGTCTGCTGTTGATAACGCAGCTAATCAAATTGATTTTGCAGTTATAGACACATTCGTAATACCGAATGTGCATAAAGATATTTTTCCCGCACTTTCTGGTCATTCAAATGTTAGCATGCTCGAGGCATTAGGTATAATTGAGTCTTTTTCTGTAGCCTCATTAATTGAAGGTGCAGACGCAGCCGTTAAAGCCGCTAATGTAAGAATAATCGAAATCCGTCTTGCAATGGCACTGGGTGGAAAAGCATTCTGCACTATTACAGGTGAGGTAGCGGCAGTTCAAAGTGCTGTAGATTCCGGTGCTAAATTAATAGCTGATAAAGGTCTATTGGTAAATAAAGTTGTAATACCCCAACCAAGACCAGAATTACTCAATGAAATGGTCTAAGTTATTTTGCAAACGGAGTCTTACTAATTATTCTTTTGGCTAATCCATTTAATGATTCGATTAGTACTTTTTCTAAGTTCATTTCAGGGCTATACCTTTCTTTTACAACAGCGTTACCTGCTATAACAACTTTTGAATTGTTGTTATCATAGATAAAGTACTTATTCCTAATAACGAACTCCAGTTTATATAATTTATTTGGCTTGAGTAGTGGTTCAAGGCCAGGCAGTTTTTCGGTT
>CAZEBL010000101.1:0-7876 GCA_964510325.1 uncultured Melioribacter sp.
GGAGGAAACCACCGGCGGAGTTATTGTTGATTACCTTAAAGAATATGAAGTAAATATTATTCTAGATAACTCCGAGACAAAAGAACAACCTGTTATAGTTGAGACATCACCTACTTATAGCAATTTATTTGGTACAATCGAAAAATACAGTGATGGCCGCGGTGGATGGTTTGCAGACTTTACCAAAATTAAAGCCGGTTCTCTCCTTAGAGCCAATAGCGGATATATTATTATTAATGCACTCGATGCTTTTAGCGAACCGGGTGTTTGGAAAGCTCTTAAACGTGTTTTACTTTTCGGTCAGCTCGAGATTCAGGATCTTGCTAATCTCTATCAATTCTCACCAAGCATTCTAAAACCCGAACCAATTAACATTGACACAAAAGTTATTATGATTGGTAATAACTACATCTATTCAATTCTGTCCGGTTACGAAGACGACTTCAACAAAATTTTCAAAATCAAAGCCGATTTTGATTACGAAATGAAACGGAGTGAACAGGCATTGAATGACTATGCTATGGTTGTTAAGAAAATTATTGAATCGGAAAAAATGCTTGAGTTCAATAAAAGTGCAATTGCAAAAATTGTTGAGTATGGTGCACGTTACGCCGGAGAAAAGAATAAATTGACTACAAGATTTGCTTATATCGCCGATTTAACACGCGAAGCTTGTTTCTGGGCAAAAGATAGCGGTGAGAAACATGTTTCTGATTATCATGTTGAGGAAGCTTACAGAGCATGGAAAGAACGCCACGGCTTGTATGAATCGAAACTTTCTGAAATGATTAAGGAAGGCTCTATTCTAATTGATACCGATGGTGAGCGGGTAGGAACAATTAATGGTCTTGCCGTTTATGAAAGCGGAGTATTCGGATTCGGTAAGCCATCACGAATTACTGCTTCGGTTTCACTCGGCAATGGAAATATTATCAATGTTGAACGTGAGGCCGGGTTAAGCGGAAATACACATAACAAAGGTGTGCTAATTATTTCCGGTTACTTTAGAGAGAACTTCGGTAAAAATATTCCTCTTTCGTTTACTGCAAGTTTGGTTTTTGAACAGGGATACGGAATGATTGACGGCGATAGCGCATCAATTACTGAAATCTGCGCCTTGCTTTCTGCTATTTCTGGAATACCAATTAAACAATCTTTTGCTATTACCGGATCGGTAAATCAAAAAGGGGAAATTCAACCAATCGGTGGAGTAAATGAAAAGATTGAAGGATTCTTTGATGTTTGTGTTAATAGAGGATTAACAGGAAAACAAGGCGTTATAATTCCTGTTCAGAATGTTAAAGACCTTATGCTAAAAAAAGAAATTATTGATGCTGTTCAATCGGGTCAGTTTCATATTTACTCAGTCAGTAAAGTTGAAGAAGCAATAGAATTATTAACCGGAATTAAATCCGGTAAAAAATTAAAATCCGGTAAATATGAACCCGATACTGTTTTCGGATCCGTTGAGAAAGAGCTGATTGCAATGCACAAGAAAATTAAACCGGAACCAAAGAAGAATAACTCGAAACAGAACAATGATAAAAATATTCAACGAACAACTAAGAAGAAAAAATGAATAATTTTGTAAAAACAAAAATCCTTGCTACTGTAGGTCCGGCAACCTCTACCAAAGAAAGTTTAGAAGCAATTGTTAATTCCGGTATTAATGGAATACGGTTAAATTTCTCTCACGGGGATTTTAATTTCTTCGAAAATATTTTCAACATTATTAACGAAATCTGTATAAACAAATCTCTTCCCATCCCAATATTAGTTGATCTACAGGGACCCAAGATAAGAATAGGACAATTATCTAAACCGGAGGTTGAATTAAAAACCGGAGATAAAATTGAAATAACGACAAATGATTTTTTAGGTACTGCAGATAAAATTTCAACCAGTTACAAACAATTAACAGAAGATTCTGTGGTTGGTGACCTTATTCTAATTGATGATGGTCTTATTAAATTACAGATTAAAGAGAAGAAAAAAGATTCTGTTATTTGTGATATTATAGAAGGTGGAATACTTCGTCCTAAAAAAGGAATGAATTTACCCGGGATGAAATTATCAACCGCATCTGTTACAGAAAGAGATTATGAAAATCTTGAGTTCGCACTAAAACATAGAATTGATTATATCGCATTATCATTTGTTAGAAATGCAAAGGATATAACAACGCTGCGTGAATGGTTAAAAAACAAAGGATTTGATAAACCTATCATAGCAAAAATTGAAAAACAGGAAGCTGTAGAAAATTTTGAATCAATATTATCTGTTTCAGATGGGATTATGGTAGCAAGAGGTGATCTTGGTGTTGAACTTCAGCCCCATAATGTTCCGATTATTCAAAAGCGATTGATTAAAAGATGTAATGAAACCGGTAAGCTCGTTATTACTGCTACACAAATGTTAGAATCAATGGTTAATAATCCAATCCCTACACGTGCAGAAGCATCGGATGTTGCAAATGCAGTTTGGGACGGAACGGATGTAGTAATGTTAAGTGCCGAAACATCTGTCGGTAAATATCCTGCTCAAACAGTTAAAGTAATGAAAGAAATTATTCTGAATGCCGAAAGTTCACAAGATTTTGTAAACGAGATTAAATTTGATGTCCCTACCGAAATTCAGGAAAAGCTCTTCGATTCAATGAATAAAGGAATTTGTGCGATAAGTAAACAGATCAATGCAAAGGCGATAGTTGCTTTTACCAGTAAAGGAAATACGCCAAATAGTCTGGCTAAGTTCAAACCGAATGCAAAAATAATTGCAGTAACAGATAATTTCGATACAATGAATAAATTGAATTTGAGATGGGGCGTTACATCACTTTATTGCAAAGATATAAGCTATCGCTATAATGCGGCGGGAGAAGCACGGAACTTAATAACAGAACATAAGTTGGTAGATAAGGGGGATTTAGTAATCTATACAGAAGGCGGACTAAAAATATCCAACATCAGAGAAAACTGGATCCGCTTCGAAGTTATTTAAGAAGTTTTTATGCAAAACTCTGAGTATCATATAGCCAAATGGTGGGAACCGACTGCCAATGAAAAACTGCTTTGTACATTGTGCCCGAGGTATTGTACTATTGGCGAAGGTCAAGCTGGATTCTGTTTTATTAGACAAAACATTAATGGTAAACTTTATTCAATTGGATACGGAAGACCAACTGGATTTGCCATTGACCCTATCGAGAAGAAACCGTTAAATCACTTTCTCCCCGGTTCAGAAATTCTAAGCTTTGGAACTGCCGGTTGTAATCTGGGTTGTAAATTCTGCCAGAACTGGTCAACAAGCAAAGCCCGTATCGATTCTACAAACTCCATTTATGCTACTCCCGAAGAAGTTGTAGCAATAGCAAAAAGATATAACACTCCTTCCATTGCATATACATATAACGATCCTGTGATTTTCGGTGAGTATGTAATTGATATTTCACAAATTGCACGTGAAGGAGGAATTAAAAATGTTCTTGTTACTGCTGGCTATATTGATAAACAAGCACGTAAAGAAGTTTATAAATATGTTGATGCTGCAAATGTTGATCTAAAAGCTTTTACTGAAACTTTTTACCACAAACTCACATTCTCGCATTTGAATTATGTACTTGATACATTAACATGGATCAAACACGAAACAGACGTTTGGCTTGAAATAACTAATTTAATAATTCCCGGTGAGAATGATAACGAAGAAGAGATTAAACTAATGTGCGAATGGATTGTAAATAATTTAGGTGATGAGGTTCCGCTACACTTTACTGCATTTCATCCCGATTTTAAGATGCGGGATAAAACGCGAACTCCTACATCAACACTTAAGCAAGCAAGAGAAATAGCAAAGAAGACTGGAATAAAGTATTGTTATCTTGGTAATGTTCACGATCCTGAAGGTCAAACAACTTATTGCCCTTCATGCAACGCTCCCGTTATTAAAAGGGATTGGCATTCTGTTCTTCAGAACCATTTAAGTGGGGGTAAATGCGAAATTTGTAAAAACAGGATTGCCGGAATCTTTTAATTTTTTCTATACAAGTCTGCTGTTTTTTATCTTTTTTATAAATATATTTATCTGCGAACATGAAAGTCTTTTGTATTTTTTATGTTCATAAATTATTTTTTTCACAAATAATCAAAGAGGGGTTATTATGAAAAAGCTACTTTCCTTTTTCATTCTTTTTTCATGCATTCTAGTCGTTTCATCATCATTAAACGCCCAGAGTAAATTCGGAGAAATTGGAAAATCCTTTAAAAAAGGGGAAGCCAATATTTTATTCGGTAAAGTGATGGGCTCAATTAGAGTTGCCAAAGCCGATATTGAAAAGGCAATTGAAAAAGCCGGGGATTATGTGCTCTTCGGTATTAAAAACAGCCGAGTATATGTTCTCAACGAAAAGAAGTATTCTCTTACAGAAAGAGAGTTTTCATTTTCCAGAGATGAAGTGGCATACATGTTCTCAACAAAAGTTGTAAAAGAGTTCCTCGAAAGAACACACGGCAAATATCTTACATTCGAGTTAAGATATAATTCGCCAAAGGTGAGGGATCCTAAAAGCGGACAATATTCAACATCCGCAGCCCAATCTGGAGACATTATTTTTACACTTACCGGTGATGAGGAAACACTGGAGTATGCACTTCCTTGTCCACCACATTGTGGCGGAGAATAAAATCGTAAGAATGTGTTATTAACTCAAATTTTGATTTATATAAGTGTAATAATTTGGTTATTTCCACCAATAAGACAGTACCGAACTAAATTATTTCCTTTTTTCTTAGTACTTGCATTAATGGATCCTATTACTCTTGGATATTTTGAACTATTTAATAAAACTATACCTTTCGGCTTTTATTTAATTACTACTTACCTTTTATTCCTTTTAATCCTAGGTATAGAATCTATTAAGAAAAACTATTTTATTTTAGGAATAGTTGGATTTGTTTTTTTAGGAATAATAATTTTTGCTGAATTTACAACAACCCAAAGCATAATTATTCTTCTGGCATTTCAGTTTTTAATCATATCAATAACTCTAAAGAAATTCATTGTGATATTTTCCTTTGAAAGAAGAATCGATTTATTTTACTTAGTCCTTAGTTTCTATTTTTTAACTAACATAACGAAGTTTTTTAATTTATTAACCGGCTTTGCAGATGCAACTGCTTTCTTTATTATTACAACAATCGCGCAAATTATTTTCGGATTCTACTTTTCAATCGTTAGAGAAAATAACTCCTAATTCATTATTTTCTCTCGAGAATCCATTGTTTCTGGCTCTGCTGATAATTGCGATAATAATGTTAGTAACATACATTTACTACCGTTATGTTATTATTCCAATGCGCAAGAAGCATTTGCAGGAGCAAGAGAACCTAAAGCTCCAGCAAGCAGAATTGATGGCTCTCTTTGCAGAACTTGCACCGGATCCAATCTTCCGTTTCGACGAGGATGGTAAGATAGTCCTTGCTAACAATTCGGCACATAACATTTTTCCTCATAAAATTCTTGTTGGCGAACACGTTGAGGTTGTACTTCCTTTCATCAAAAGCTTCGACATTCAGGATCTTATAGCACATAATAAAACTGTAAATTACACCACTCTTCTTGGCGAAAAGTATTATCAGTTTTTAATTGCAAGTGTTCCTAAATTTAGGGTATGCCAGGTTTACGGACGCGATATAACCGACCTCAAGAAAACGGAAAGGGATCTTAAAGTTGCACTGGAGAAAGCAGAAGAGTCTAAAAAGCTGAAAGAATTTTTCCTCTCCCAAATTTCTCATGAAATACGTTCACCATTAAATGTAATTACCGGTTACAGCGATTTATTAATGCAGGAGCTGCACGACAAATCGAGCGAATACAACGATATACTCCGCTCAATTATAAATAACAGTAAGCGACTCTACAGAACATTCGATTTAATGCTTAATATGTCACAACTACAAACCGGTAAGTACGAAGCAAGATTTGAGCGTATTAACATTCTGGCAATGATGAATACAATTGTTAATGAGTTTAGAACTTTTGCTGATGAAAAAAATCTTAAAATAAATCTTATTAACAGACTGGAAGAGGATAATACCGTTACTGCAGATCATTATTCAATTGCTCAAATATTTATCAATTTATTGGACAATGCAATCAAATATACTCCTCATGGTAAAGTAGAAATTTTCTTGTATCGTGATCACAACAATATTTGTATTGATGTTCGCGACACTGGTATCGGAATATCAAAGGAGTATCAAGAAAAATTATTTACACCATTTTCTCAAGCGGACATGAGTTATACAAGACCATACGAAGGTACGGGTCTGGGTCTAGCTCTTGTTAAAATATTTATTGATTTAAATAAAGCAAAAATTAAAGTTAACAGTGAGCCTGGAGGTGGGACCACGTTCACAGTAATTCTAAGTGGAGATAAAAAATGGGGAATTCAGAAGTAAAAAATTCCATTAATAGTGGAAATAAACCCAGACTACTGATTACGGAAGATGATTCTGAGAATCAAAAATTCCTCGAGCTGTTTTTAAAAAGATATTTTGAAGTTGATGTTTGTGATTCATCCGATACTTTCTATGATTTTATGAAAGCAAATAATTATGATATTATTTTAATGGATATTTCTATCAGAGGTGATAAAAACGGACTCGAGTTAACAACTGAATTAAAAAACAATCCTCAGTATTCTTCAATTCCTGTTATCTGTTATACTGCTCATGCATTTAACAGGGATAGAGTAAACGCATTAAAAGCCGGATGTGATGCATATCTAAGTAAACCCTCGGATATTAGAACATTGTTAAACTCTCTATTAGAACTTCTTAAACAAAGTAAAAAAGAATTTACTTTTGAATATCCGTTACCAAAATATGCACTGGCAAGTGCTTAAAAAAAAGTCCCGATCATTAGATCGGGACTTTCTATTTCAACTATATATAATTAGCAATTAAGTTCCTGCACTATAATCATTCATGTACTTCACTTGCTCGTTTGTCAATTTATCAATTTTATATCCCATTGTTCTCAACTTTATTTTTGCAATCTCCTGATCCTGAGATTCGGGAATATCTATAACCCGAGGTTCAATTTTTACATTTTTCTTATGCATTTCAACAAGTCTAATTTGGGACATAAATTGATTTGCAAAAGACATATCCATAACCTCCGATGGATGTCCCTCGGCAGCAGCAAGGTTTACCAATCTACCCTGAGCAAGCAGATAAACTTTTCTTCCATTTTTCAATGTGTATTCTTCATTATTTGGTCTTACTGTTCTCTTCTTCTTTGAGAGCTTAGTAAGTTGAGGTATGTTAATTTCGCAATCGTAATGTCCGGTATTACATACAATAGCACCATCTTTCATATTTTTGAAATGACGATCTACAATAACATCTTTAACTCCTGTTGCAGTAATAAATATATCGCCAACTTTTGCCGCTTCGTCCATAGGCATAACAACAAATCCATCCAACGTAGCTTTTAATGCTGCAGTTGCTTTCACTTCAGTAACAATAACATTAGCGCCTAAACCGGCAGCGCGCATTGCACATCCTTTACCGCAATGACCGTAACCGGCAACAACAAAATTTTTACCGGCAAGAAGAACGGACGTTGCTCTTAAAATTCCATCAATAGAAGACTGACCTGTTCCATAAACATTATCAAAATCCCATTTGGTTTCTGCATCATTTACAGCAATTACCGGGTAGAGTAATTTTTTGGCTGCAGACATAGCACGTAATCTATGAACGCCGGTAGTTGTTTCCTCGGTACCGCCAATAATATTCTTAGCGAGATGAGGATATTTATTATGAACAGTGAATATTAAATCCGCACCATCATCAAGTGTCAGGTTCGGTTT
>CAZEBL010000101.1:7886-9663 GCA_964510325.1 uncultured Melioribacter sp.
TTTAATGTTTGCTCTATTGACCAGTAGAACTCTTTAACATTTTGACCGTGCCATGCATAAATTTCAATTCCATTTTTTGCAAGAGCTGCGGCAATTTCATCTTGAGTAGAAAGAGGGTTACATCCACTCCATGCAACCTGAGCTCCGGCTGCATGCAAAGTTTCAATTAGAACTGCCGTTTCTTTTGTTACATGAAGACACCCGGCAATCTTAAAACCTTTTAATGGTTTAGTTTTAGAATACTTTTCTCTTAGCGCCATAAGAACCGGCATTCTCGATTCTGCCCATTCAATTTTCTTTCTTCCTTCAGAAGCTAAACTCAAACTTTTTACTTTATATTTTCCTGGTTTGTAATCCATATAAATCTAACTCTCCTTTTTCTTAAATAAATTTTTTAAATGTTTTAACAAGATCTAATTTTTCCCATGTAAATTCTTTTTCGTTTCTACCAAAATGACCATAAGATGATGTTTTCTGATAAACCGGTCTTCGTAATTTTAGTCTTTCAATTATACCACGTGGTGTTAAATCAACTTCTTTTTTAATCAGATTACCTAATTTTTTATCAGGAATTATTCCGGTTCCTTTTGTATTGATGTAAACCGAAACAGGTTGCGCAACCCCGATTGCATAAGCCAATTGAACAAGACATTCTTTTGCGAGTCCTGCTGCAACAACATTTTTTGCAATGTGTCGCGCTGCATATGTTGCACTTCTATCCACTTTGGAAGGGTCTTTTCCTGAAAAAGCTCCTCCACCATGCGGCGCCCATCCACCATATGTATCAACAATAATCTTTCTACCTGTTAAACCGCTGTCTCCATGCGGTCCGCCTATTTCAAATCTTCCGGTCGGATTTACAAAATATTTTGTTTTGTTATCCAAATATTTTTCAGGTATAACAGTTTTAATTACATGCTTAATCACATCTTCCTTAATCTTTTTTTGACTTACATTACCATCGTGTTGAGTGGATACAACTACAGCATCAACTCTTACTGGATTATTATTGTCGTCAAATTCAATTGTAACCTGGGATTTTGCATCGGGTCTTAGGTAAGTCATTATTCCTGAATTACTTTTTCTAATCTCTGCAAGTTTTTCAACTAGTTTATGTGCATAAACAATCGGCATCGGCATTAATTCGGGCGTCTGATCGCAAGCATATCCGAACATTAGTCCCTGATCTCCCGCCCCGCCTTTATCAACTCCCATTGCAATGTCTGGTGATTGTGAATGAATGGCATTTAAGATTCCACAGCTATCTGCATCAAATTTATATTCAGCTTTTGTATAGCCTATTTTTCTTATTGTAGATCTTACAACTTCCTGAACATCGACATATGCATTTGTTGTAACTTCACCGCCAACAACCACGAGTCCGGTTGTAACAAATGTTTCGCACGCAACTCTTGCTTTAGGATCTTTGGATAAAATTGCATCGAGTATACCATCTGATATGGCATCGCATACTTTATCCGGATGTCCTTCTGACACTGATTCAGAAGTGAATAAGTACGACATTTATTCCTCACATTTAATTAATGATATTCTATTTCCGATGAATCACCGGTGTTTAACTTATTATAATTCCCTTTAATTACTGCATCGCTCCCTATTATAGAACTTTCCAGCATAACCTTATCAACATTAGCTCCCGGACTTAAAATTGAGTTAACAATTATTGAATTAGTTACAACACAGTTAGAAGCGATAGTAGTAAAAGGTCCGATCACAGAATTTTTTACATTGGCTTTTTCTGAAATGTAAACAGGAT
>CAZEBL010000102.1:0-9656 GCA_964510325.1 uncultured Melioribacter sp.
TTTGTCTTATCAATGTTGGTGGTGTAACCGCCGAAGGAGAAGATGCTACTAACGATTTAACCTACGTAATACTCGATGTAATTGAGGAAATGAGATTGCTTCAACCAAGCTCAATGGTTCAGGTGAGTAAAAAGAATCCGGACCGGCTTTTAAAACGAACTATGAAAATTGTAAAGACCGGATTCGGTCAGCCGAGCATTTTCAATACAGATGCAATAATTCAGGAAATGTTACGTCATGGTAAATCATTAATCGATGCCCGGTGCGGCGGTGCAAGCGGCTGTGTTGAAACAGGTGCATTCGGTAAAGAGGCTTATATTCTAACCGGTTATTTTAATCTGGTGAAGGTACTTGAGATTACACTTAATAATGGTTTCGATCCCAGAACAAATAAACAGATCGGAATTCAAACCGGTAATCCAAAATCATTTTCTACTTTCGACGATTTGATAAATGCCTATGAGAAACAGTTAAATCATTTCATCGATATAAAAATCAAAGGAAATATTATAATTGAGCGTATCTATGCAGATTATATGCCCGCCCCTTTTATGTCAATCTTAATTGACGATTGCATCAAAAAAGGAACCGACTATAATGCCGGAGGTGCACGTTATAATACTTCCTACATTCAAGGTGTGGGACTCGGCTCAATTACAGATTCGCTTACTTCAATTAAATATAATGTGTTCGATAAAAAGAAAATTACTTTGGAAAAATTGCTCGATACATTAAGAAATAATTTCGATAACGATAAAGAACTGCAGAATAAATTCTTGTTAGAAACACCAAAGTACGGTAACGATGATGATTATGCAGACGAGATAACAAAACAAGTATTCGAAATTTATTTCAACGCTGTAGATGGAAGACCGAACACTAAAGGGGGTTATTTCAGAATTAATTTATTACCTACTACCTCGCATGTTTATTTCGGCAGTGTAACAGGTGCAACTCCGGATGGGCGACTTGCCTATGAACCTTTGAGCGAAGGAATTTCACCTGTTCAGGGATCAGACATCCACGGACCAACATCTGTAATTAAATCAGCATCTAAAATTGATCACTTAAGAACCGGCGGAACTCTGCTTAATCAGAAATTTACTCCGCAGCTTCTTGAAACTGAAGATGAAATTGAGAAGGCAGTTAAACTGATACGAACCTATTTCAAGCTCGACGGGCATCATATACAATTTAATGTCGTTACTGCTGATATATTGCGTGAAGCTCAGAAACATCCCGAGAAATACCGCGACTTAATTGTGCGTGTTGCCGGGTACAGCGATTACTTTGTAGATTTAAGCGAAGCTTTGCAAAACGAAATTATTAGAAGAACCGAACACTCAGTATATTAAATATCTGCGTGCATCGGCAAAATCCGTGTCATCTGCGTTCTATTGAAAGGCACAAAAAAACTTAACAACAAGAGGTTATAATGTTCAACGCAAAAACTTACATCCAGCGCCGGTCAGAATTAAAAAAGAAAATTAAAAATGGTCTAATCTTATTCCTCGGTAACAACGAAGCACCAATGAACTATACCGACAATACTTATCACTTCAGACAGGATAGCACTTTCCTCTATTATTTCGGTTTAGACAGAGCTGAGCTTGCTGCAATAATAGATGTCGATGAAGATAAGGAGATTGTTTTCGGAAATGATTTTACAATTGATATGATTGTCTGGATGGGTCCCCAGCCAAACATTAAACAACAAGCAGCAAAGTGCGGTGTAAAGATTACTAAACCTTTTAGCGATTTAGAAAAAATTTGTTCTGATGCTGTGAAGCAAGGTAGAAAAATTCACTTCATTCCACAGTATCGTTACGACAATATTTTAACCATACATTCACTTTTGGGGATCTCTCCTCAAAGAGTTAATGATTATGCATCGATGTCATTAATAAAAGCTGCTGCAGAGCAAAGATTAGTAAAATCAAAAGAAGAAATTGCAGAAATTGAGAAAGCAATTGATATCGCATATGAAATGCACACGGCTGCAATGCGTTTTGCAAAACCGGGTATGTTTGAACGGGAGGTTGCAGGATTTATAGAGGGACTCGCATTTTCTCTTGGAAGCGGACTAGCATTTCCTCCCATCTTTTCACGTAATGTTCAAACACTTCATAATCATTACTACGGCAATAAGTTGAAGGATGGGGATCTGGTTGTAAACGATTCCGGTGCTGAAGCTGTTTCGCATTATACAAGTGATATTACAAGGACTTTTCCTGTTAATGGTAAATTTACGTCCATTCAGAAATTTATTTACGAAATTGTTCTTGCAGCTAATCTAACAGCAATAAAAGAAATTAAACCCGGAAAAAATTATAAATCAGTTCACTTTAAAGCCGCAGAAGTAATTACCGATGGTTTGAAAGCACTGGGTGTAATGAAAGGTAATACAAAAAAAGCGGTTGAAGCTGGTGCTCATGCACTCTTCTTCCCTCATGGTTTGGGTCATCTTATGGGTCTTGATGTACATGATATGGAAAACTATGGTGAAAATAATTTCGGTTACGATGATAAAACAAAACGCAGTACTCAATTCGGATTAAAATCTTTACGTTTTGCAAGACCACTTGTACCGGGTGTAGTATTGACTGTTGAACCGGGAATTTATTTTATACCAGAACTGATTGATAAATGGGAAAGCGAAAAGAAATTTGTTGAATTCATCAATTACGCTAAGGTTAATAAGTACAGAAATTTCAGCGGCGTTAGAATTGAAGATGATATTGTCGTAACAAACAATGGATGCCGTGTTCTAGGCAAACCAATTCCAAAAACAGTTGAAGAAGTTGAAGAAGTAGCTTCAGATAAAATTTAATATTGCAACCGTCATGCTGAGCAACTCCCGAGCAAAGCGAGGGATAGTCGAAGCATGACCAGAGAAGTAAACGAAACAAGAATTTTAAGTTGTAACCCGTCAGACTTCGACTCACACGACTGAAGTCGTGTGGCTCAATCTGACTTAGACATAAATACTATTATTGTTAAGTTCTGGTAGATAGATAAGATGATTCAATGAAAAAACAGATGTATGTTTATATTTTAAGATGTTCTGATGGTAGTTATTATACAGGAGTTACAAATAACCTTGAGCGACGACTTCAAGAGCATAATTCTAGAAGATATAATAGTTATGTTTCTGCTAGATCACCTTTTGAACTATATTATTATGAAGAATTTGAAAACCCGACAATTGCAATAAAACGTGAAAAACAGATCAAGTGTTGGAGTCGAGATAAAAAGGAAGCGTTAAAAAATCGGGATTTTGATAAACTTAAAATCCTCTCAAAAAACAAAAGAGCAAAGCAACGTCTTGTTGTTCTTTCTAAGTAATTTGCGTAATCAACGAAGCGAGATGATAAAGTTTAATATTGCAACCGTCATGCTGAGCAACCCCGAGCTTGTCGAGGGGTTGTCGAAGCGTGACTTGAGATTGGAGAATAATGAGCTTAACCAGAAACATCCTATTGTGGATGTCTGAAAATAAATTTATGAAAGAACGGATTCCGAAAATGGGATTCGTGCGGAAAGCAGTAAAAAAATTTATGCCCGGCGAAACTGAAGAAGCTGCGATCGAAACTGCTTTCGAATATTCAAAAATTGGTATCTCTTCAGTATTTACAAAACTTGGCGAAAATATAACTCAACTTTCTGAAGCAGTTGCCGTTAGAGATCATTACCTTCAATTGATTGATAAAATTGCTGAGAAGAACCTTGATGTTGAAATTTCCGTTAAACTAACTCAACTTGGGTTCGATCTCTCCGAAGAAAAAACTTATAATAACTTTATTGCAATAGTTAAAAAAGCAAATGAGAAACTCGGTAATTCTGTTTTTATTGACATGGAAGGAAGTCTGTACACTCAACGAACAATTGACTTCTATAAAAAATGTAAAAAGGATTTTGATAACGTCGGTCTATGCGTTCAAGCCTACTTGTTCAGAACTGAAAAAGATATTGAAGAATTATTGAGTTTTAACCCGTTAATTAGAATTGTAAAAGGCGCCTACAAAGAACCCCATAACCTGGTATTCAAGGAGAAATCAAAAGTTGATGATAATTTTTTTAAGCTGGCAATAAATCTTTTAGTAGAATCCAGACAAAAAAATATCAGACCAATATTTGCCACACATGATGAAAAACTTATTAACCGTATTATAGATGAAGCTGAGAGAATAGGAATTGATAAGTCCGCCTATGAGTTCCAAATGCTTTATGGAATTAAAACCGCTCTACAGAAGAAACTTGCCAAGGATGGTTACAGATTCCGTGTTCTAATAGCTTATGGCGAGTCTTGGTATCCATGGTATATGCGCCGGCTCGCAGAACGTCCGGCAAACATCTGGTTTGTAATCAAAAACATTTTTAATTGATTGGAATTTTCATGAAACAACTAAAAGGCATAATGCCGCCAATTACAACTCCGTTTATAAATGGTGAGCTTGCAATTGACAAACTTCAATTCAACATTGATAAGTGGAACAAAACCGAATTGACCGGTTATGTCGTAATGGGTTCGAACGGTGAATCTGTCTTCTTAACACGCGAGGAAAAACTAAAACTCGTTGAGATGACTAAAAAATTTGCTTCTCCCGACAAACTAATTATTGCCGGAACAGGTAGCGATTCAATAAAAGAAACAATTTCTCTCTCAAACGAATCTGCTGAAAGAGGTGCAGACTTTACGTTAATACTGACGCCTTCATTTTATAAATCAGAAATGAAGCATAATGCTTTCATAAAATATTTTACTGCTGTTGCAGATGCTGTAAAAATTCCCGTTATCATTTATAATGTTCCAAAATTCACAGGGGTTGATATTGAAGCTGAAACTGTGGCAAAATTATCGGAACATCCAAACATTGTCGGTATAAAAAACAGTTCCGAAAATGTAAGGCAAAACAACGAATTTGTTTCAACCACAAAAAAAGATTTTGCTGTTTTAGTTGGAACTGCTTCAATGCTCTATTCAGGATTCACATCTGGAACAGTCGGCGGTATACTTGCGCTTGCTAATATTGCCCCGGATGAATGCATCCGTATCCAAACTTTAATTGAAAAAGGAAAGCTTTCCGAAGCGCTCGAAATTCAAAACAGAATGATTACTGTTAATAAAGCTGTTACAGCTAAATATGGAGTTCCCGGATTAAAATACGCTATGGATCTTCTAGGTTATTTTGGTGGTGAGCCCAGAGCACCCCTTTCTCCATTAAACGATACGGGAAAAGAGGATTTGAAAGTAATTCTTTCTAAAGCCGGCTTATAATAATTATCTAATAAATTATTTTTAACAACTCGGTTTTATTATGAAAGCTTTGAAATTAACATCAATGATTTTCCTCTTTTCCTTTTTAATTACAGCTGCACAAACAAAATTATTAAACTCCTCTGGCGACAGAGAAAAACTCTTAATGGATTTCAACTGGAGATTTCACTTTGGCAATTCGGAGGATTATCAAAAAGATTTTAATTATGGATTAGAAGAACCGTTTGCAAAAGCCGGTGCCGGCAACAGCGTCCTTAGAACTGATTTCGTTGATACCACATGGAGATTATTAGATCTTCCACACGATTGGACTGTTGAACTTCCTTTTCAAAATATTATTGAAGATGATCAAATAGTTGCACATGGCTATAAACCGATCGGCAAAAAATTCCCTGAAACAAGTATCGGCTGGTACAGAAAAACTTTTACTATTCCTTCTTCAGAGCGTGGAAAAAGATTTACAATAAAATTCGACGGGGTTTTCCGCGATTGCCATGTCTGGCTTAACGGGCATCTACTTGGTAGAAATTTAAGCGGATACAGCGAATTCAGCTATGATATAACTGATTATTTACTTTACGATAAAATAAATGCGCTTGTTGTTAGAGTGGATGCAACCTTTTACGAAGGATGGTTTTACGAAGGTGCTGGAATTTATAGACATGTCTGGCTAATTAAAACAAATCCTCTTCACATTCCCCTATACGGCACATACGTTACGACTGATGTAGCAAAAGGTAATGCAAAAGTAAATATAGAAACCAAACTCAAGAATCAATTTGCATCATTACAGAATTTCGTTTTGCATTCTTTTATTATCGATAATAAAAATAATGTTGTTGGTAAACTTTCGAAAAATTTCTCAATAAGCCCTTATAGTGAAATTAATATTAATGGAAATATCGATTTAAAAAATCCTTCGCTCTGGTCAATAGAATCACCGACACTCTATAAACTTGTCTCCATCATTGAAAAGAACGGAGAAGTTATTGATAGATACGAAACTCCATTCGGAATAAGAACAATCTATTTTGATAAAGACAAAGGATTTTTCTTAAATGGAAAACATGTCAAAATAAAAGGGGTTTGCTGTCATCAGGATCATGCCGGTGTTGGTTCAGCATTACCTGATCGGCTGCAATATTACAGAATAGAGTTGCTGAAAGAAATGGGATGTAATGCCTACCGTACTAGTCATAATCCACCCACGAATGAATTGCTTGAAGCTTGCGACAAACTTGGTATGCTTGTTCTTGATGAAAACAGATTGATGGGAAGCAGTCCGGAATTTATAAGTCAGTTCGAAAGATTAATTCTCCGGGATAGAAACCATCCATCGGTAATTGCATGGTCGCTAGGTAACGAAGAATGGGCAATTCAAACAACAGAAATCGGAAAACAAATTGCATTATCACTTATGCAAATTCAAAAAAAGTTTGATCCGTCAAGACTATCAACTTACGCTGCAAATACTCCAAAGTACGATGGAATAAATAGTGTGATCGATTTGCGTGGATTTAATTATATGAAAATTTGCAATATCGATAAATACCGTCAGGATCATCCCGAACAAATTTTATGGGGAACGGAGGAAGTAAGCAATCTTTGTACTCGCGGAATCTATTCCAACATTCCAGAAGAAGGTTTTATGGCAGATTACGATACTAACTTTCCGGGCTGGGGATCAACAGCAGAAAAATTCTGGACTTTTTATGACGAACGTGAATGGCTCGCTGGAGGATTTGTATGGACCGGTTACGATTACCGAGGTGAACCGACTCCATATAAGTGGCCATGCATCAACTCTCATTTCGGAATTATGGATATGTGCGGATTTCCGAAAAACGTTTACTACTATTATCAGTCATGGTGGAGCAATAAAGATGTCCTTCACATATTTCCTCACTGGAACTGGCAAGGGAAAGTTGGAGATACAATTAACGTCTGGTGTTTTTCAAACTGCAATAATGTCGAACTGTTTTTGAATGGGAGAAGTCTTGGTAAAAAAAATATAATTAAAAATTCTCATCTGGAATGGGATGTTGTATATGAACCGGGAATTCTTGAAGCTAAGGGAATCAAAGATGGAAAAGAGATCTTTTCTAAAGTAAAGACAACCGGAGAAACTTATACCGTGGTTTTAACTCCCGATAGAAAAACAATAAATTCAGATGGCGAAGATATTTCTATTGTGAATGTAACAGCAATTGATTCGGATGGCAATGAAGTTCCGACTGCAAATGATCCGTTGATATTCGAAATACATGGTAATGGAAAAATTATCGGTATCGGAAACGGTAACCCGAGCAGTCACGAACCGGATAAATACATTAAGGGGAATTACAAACGCTCCCTGTTTAATGGTAAATGTCAGGTAATTGTACAATCAACAAAAGAAGCCGGAAAAATTGTTTTAACTGCTCGTTCAGAAAGATTAAAATCTGCAGCAGTCGAGTTAACAACATTAAAAACAGAACTTAGACCAGCTGTAAAATAAATTTTTAATTAGAGGATAACTATGAGTAATTCATTTACACCTTTTAACAGAATATTGATGGGACCCGGTCCTTCAAATGTTCATCCACGGGTTTTGCAAGCATTATCCAAACCGGCTCTTGGTCATCTCGATCCGCAATTCATAGGATTGATGGATGAAATAAAAGAACTACTTAAATACACTTTCAAAACGGAAAATGAAGCGACATTCGTTTTATCAGGTCCCGGCTCGCTCGGAATGGAAGCTTCTCTTGTCAATCTTGTTCAACCCGACGATAAAGTAATGGTGTGTGTCGGTGGTTATTTCGCCAACAGAATGACTCAGATAGTTGAAAAGATTGGCGGCAACCTTGTTGTAGTAAAAGAAGCATGGGGACGTGCAATCGATCCGCAGAAACTTGAAGAAGCTCTTAAACAAAATCCTGACACGAAAGTAGTAGCATTTGTTCATGCAGAAACTTCGACAGGAGCTTTATCTGACATAAAGACACTTTCTGAAATTGCACACGAATTTGGTGTAATGGTAATTGCTGATACGGTTACTTCGCTTGGTGCGGTAGAAGTTAGAATTGATGAATGGGAAATTGATGCTGCGTATTCATGCTCGCAGAAAGGTCTCGCTTGCGTTGCCGGCATGTCACCTATTACATTCAGTAGGCATGCTGTCGAGTTTATTAAGAACAGAAAAATTCCTGTTCAGAGCTGGTTCAACGATTTGAATCTTCTATTAAGTTATTGGCATGGTCCTGGCAAGAGGGCTTATCATCATACGGCGCCAAGTAATCAGTTCTACGGATTGCACGAAGCTCTACTATTATTAAAAGAGGAAGGAATTGAAAACACGTGGAAGAGACACAAAAAGAACAGTGATAAGCTTGTTGCAAGATTAAAAGAGATTGGATTGGAGCCTCTTGTTCCGGAAAGCGAGCGAATACCTAATCTGCTTACAATCAAAATTCCCGATGGTGTTGATGAATTAAAAGTAAGAACTGACTTATTAAACAAGCACAATCTTGAAATTGGAGCGGGATTAGGTGAACTTGCCGGAAAGGTCTGGAGAATCGGTTTGATGGGTTACAATTCCAATGAAAAAATGATTGATTATTGTATTAATGCAATTAAAGATGTGTTGAAATAACAAGACGGATTTAATAAAGACTGGTCACTAAATAAATTTTTAAAAATAACTTGACAAACTGCAGAACAATAGTTATTTTCACTTTAGAAAATAAAGCACTTTGCAAAAGGAAAGGAAAATGGACGATAAAACAGCATTAGAGGAATTGCAGTTCATACGGAAAATAATCGATGAAACGCGTCAAAGCGTTGTTTACAACGGTAAGGATTATATTTTCTGGGGCATAATTGTAATAATAGGGATGATGTCAACTTACATTTTAGTTCTAAACGAAATCTACTTCAGATATGCTTATATCTGGTTAGTATTGATCTCTATTGGCTGGATTTATTCTCTCTATAATGGTAGAAAACAAAAAGCAAAATTCCCCTCAACTTTTGCCGGTAAACTTATTGGATATGTTTGGGGTATGGCTGGCATTTCAATGACAATTATTGGTTTTATCGGAACATATAGTGGGGCTGTTAGCCCTATGGGAATCAGTCCCATTGCTTGCATAATAATGGGCGGAGCTTACTTCCTAACCGGAAAGTTGTGTGAAGCAAAGTGGATGAGCAATTTATCCTACGGTTGGTGGATCGGCGGAACTGCATTATTATTTATTAAAACTGTCGAATCGTTTTTAATTATGTCTCTATTAATGTTATTTTTTCAGACAATACCAGGAATAATAATTTATAGAAAGTACAAAAAAGAGATAGCGGTAAAATCGTGAGCCAGTTCGATTATCAGCAAATTGACGAT
>CAZEBL010000103.1:0-6993 GCA_964510325.1 uncultured Melioribacter sp.
GCAAAGCCGGCTAATATTGCCAACGTTTTACCAGGATTTCTTTTACCCAAATAAAATGCAAAATAATTTATGAGCACAAAGCCAAAAAATATTAATGTCATATTAAAATTTTTCAAAGACAAGGAAGAAAAGTTTTGATATTCTTTTGTTATATAAAGGGCAAGTGTTATTGCTAGTATAAACACTCCTACTGTGAAGAGAGATTTTTTAGTTTTATCTTTTATACCAGAAAGTGAAATTGCGCCAAAAAATCTTCCAATCATAGCACCTCCCCAATAAATTGACACATAGGTTCCCGCATCAGCTTCCTTTAATCCGGCTATAAATGGTTGCCCTAAGTAATTCACAAGGAAAGAACCTATAGAAACTTCCCCTCCTACGTAAACGAATATTGCAATCGCACCAAGAACTAAATGTTTATACTTCCATGCACTATTAAAATGATGATCGAAACTTCCTCCGTTGGCACCACTTGCAGAAACATCCGATGCTTCAATTTTAGGTAATCTGACAACAGCAAAGAAAGCTGCAATAATAAATAATGCCGCAGCTAAACCGAGATAAGGAACTTGAACTGCACTAGCTTCTGCGAGTTTATATGCCGTGATTTCATCAGGCGACATTAATTTAAAATCCTCGGCTGTTTTAACTACAACCGAAAGTATAATCAATGAGCCGAATAATGGCGCAATAGTAGTCCCTAATGAATTAAATGCCTGGGTAAGATTTAATCTGCTTGAAGAAGTTTCCGATTTGCCAAGTATTGCTACATATGGATTTGCTGCTACTTGAAGAATTGTAATTCCGCTAGCAAGAATAAAAAGGGCTACTAAAAAGATGATATATGATTGATAACCAGCAGCAGGATAAAAAAGTAAGCATCCGATACCAGCTGTTACAAGTCCAACTACTATTCCATTTTTATAGCCAATTTTTTCTACAAGCAGACCCGCCGGTAAGGAAACAATTGCATAAGCTGTAAAAAAACTAAACTGAATTAACATTACTTGCGTATAATTCAGAGAGAATACGGCTTTTAAATGCGGAATCAATATATCATTCAGACATGTTATAAATCCCCACATAAAGAAAAGCGTTGTAAGAATAGAAAGAGCTACAGGATAACTTTTATTTTCATTTGATAAACTATTATTGCTAAGTACAGGATTCGCTGCCGCCATTTATTTCTCCTCAATTGAATTATTTTTTTTACTTTCAAAAAAATCGAAATTTGTTTGCATATTTTTTAAAAAAAACATTAATCGAAACAAAAACTCTATTTCCTATTTAATTAATAACATCTTTCTCGAAATTGAAGCACCTAAACAAGTGGCCATATAAAAATAAATTCCGCTTGATAAATTTGCTCCATTGAAGTCGAAAATATGTTTTCCCGAGGATTTAATTTCATCCACCAGTGTAGCAATCTCTTTACCCGTAATATCATATAGTTTCATTTGGATATGAGTCTCCACAGGTAATTCATAACTAATCTGAGTATTAGGATTGAATGGATTCGGGTAATTCTGATTTACTCTAAAATCGATTGGTATTTCAAATCCCATTTCACTACTTGTACTGCTCGACTTCTCAATAACAATTCCATTGATCAAAGGATTTTCAATTTCGGAGGCAAAGTGGATGTCTAATATACCGTCCTTAACTTCAACATCACTGCAAATAATATTATAGGCAGATTTATTTCCTACTTCTTTGAAAATATCAATATCATTTACTGCTAATTTACCCTGTAAATAAACGTCAAATATTCTTTTACCGGCAGAAGAAAAGTAATTTTCTGCAAACATTAGTTTAATGTTGTAGGTACCATTTGGTAATCGGACAAAATATTTTACCAGACCATACCTCTCAGTTCTATAAATAAATTGTTCATCAGTGTTAGCAATAATATTTTGATTTGCACCAGAAGCTCCATCAAGAAATCCATAGTCAACAGAAGGAGTCCATTCCTGATCTTTCAAGTAACCGCTCGTTGAACTAGAGGAACCAATATTAATTTTATAAGGAAATAAAGGTTGTTTTAAAACACTAACAATTTTTGCAACAAGTGAAATTGTATTGGGTATAGGAGCTCTATCTCTAATTCCTCCTTTAATAATTAGATTTGGTGATTGTTCGGGAGAAAGACCAGAAACAGTAAGTTCAACTGTTCTAAGATTTTCTAATAATTCAGCTTTTAAAATTGTTATTCCAGGAATAAGGTAGTTATCTAAATTTTCCGAAGATGATTTTTCAAGTTGCTCAGAAAAAAAAGCTCTTATTTTATTTTCACTTCCTCGTGCCCAAAGAAGTGTAGGCGCTTTTTTATCAATATAACCAAGATTAACAGCATCAGTAAGACAGAGAATTAACTTTCCGTTATCAAAAACCGCATTCTCTCTTACAAAATCGCAATTGTTTCCATCCCAGGTATGAGTTGCTTTAGACCATCTAGTAATATCATAATAATCAAAATCATCTTTCCACTGGAATAAAAAATTGTTGTTTGATCCGTAATTACCTGAACCGGGTTTATAGGAATAGTATGCTACCCAATCATAAAAGGAAAATGCCGGTAATATATCGTCGCTCCAAACACCAGCCCAATTTGATGAGGCTGGATTCCAAACATTCATCATTATTTTCTGAGAACGATTAAGTGTTTTAATATGATCTCCTGTTTGCCGGTATACTTCTGTTCCATCTATAAACCAGGCAACATAATCCGGAGTCCACTCGAATGCATATGTATGAAAATCCACAGACGGATCGAAATTAACATAATGACTCCTCACATGGTTTGTCTGTCCCGGTGTAATAGTATTAAACTGAACCGAGTTATTATACCTGCCCATTATTTCGATATCGATCTCATTCCATTCAGAAGTCCCACCACTTCCAAGTTCATGATATGTAAAGAATGAAGCGAGCATCCCTTCCTTTCCGGCAGTTTTAAGACTTACTTCAAACCTTCCATATAGAAATGATTCGTAGGTTCTATATTCCGCTCCTTTATAATTTTTATTTTGTGAGATAAGAACTAGAGGGAATAAAAAAAGAAATAGAAATACTTTATATAATTTATTTACAGTTGACATTGTTTTTCTCATCTAAGTAATATCATTTTTTTTGTTACAGAAAAATTTCCGGCAATCAACCTGTAGAAATAGATTCCGGAAGCAAACGAATTTAAATTGATGCTAACTGAATAATTACCGGGAGAATAACTATCATCTATAACGGTTAGGAGTTCACGTCCAAGAGTATCATAAATTTTCAAAGAAACATTTTGTATAACTGACGAATGATTAACAATATTACTTAGACCTGAATGTTGAAACGGGATTGAATAATTAATAGTGGTTTCGGGATTGAATGGATTCGGGTAATTCTGCTCAAGTTTATAGTCTTCAGGAAACTTATCTCCTATCTCTTCAGCGGATACTTTAATACCAAGTCCATTAAAAAATCCGGCTACAAATACAAGAGGTGCATTCCAGTTAATAGCAATCTCATTAGAAGCATAACTATTTTCATCATCGGCATAGCACAATGCTGGTGGGGTTGATGAGTTGAACTTCGATTTAAGAACGTTATCATTTAAATATTGATCCGGACCCCCAGCAAGTAAACCGGGGACGGGCTCATATATTCCATCTGCAATTGACTGACGATGGTGCGGTTTCATTGTATGTTTGTCACCAACTCCAGTTACAAACGAAATATCATGCGCATTAATACCAAGAATGTAATTTAATTGAGCAAGAGCTCCGTTCAAGTAAGATTGATTGCCTATTAATTTATAAGCTGCAATTAAGAGTAATGCTCTATTCAAAACTTCTGAATTACTTCCCCAATTGTAATCACCAGGATTAAGAGCAACTTTAAGCCCGTTTTGATTAATAATATTTAGAATATTATTACAGTAATTCACAAGTGCATTTCGCAATTCATTTTTAATGGAAGTATTCACCTGTTGTTTTTCTTCGAACAGATAACTAAGCTGTGCTAAACTATTTACATTCTGCCAGTTCATAGCATTAGAAAATGTACCTCTCTTCTTATAATTACCATTTATATAATCACTATAAACTAATTCACCGGTAGATCTAAATAATTCAACTGCAGCCCATAGTCTTTCATCCAAGTCATTATTATCGCCGTATTCACCTGTGTTTGTACCTAATGGATTTTTAAAACCGCCTAATGGAACTATGTTAGGATTCTTTTCCAAAAACACCCATGCTTTACGTGCAGAAAGAAGACAACTCTCAGCAAAATTCTGGTTAAAACTTTTAAATACTCTATAAGCCATTGCCATAACAGCAGCAAAATTTCCAGTAGCAGCACTTGATATTTCATAAATGTATCTGAGTGCATTGTCATTTTGCGGCATTATGAATCCGGGAAATGTTTCTGTTGTTAGTTTTGTATAAACACCACCGGTAGGACTTTGCATCATAAGCAACCAGTCGAGTTCAAATTTTATTTCATCAAGCAGATCAGGAATGTTATTTCCACTCTCCGGAATATTAATCATATCCGATTGAAATAATTCAGGAAAAATTTCAAATGCAAAGAGTAGAGTTCCAGCAGTTATCCCGGCATTTACAACATACTTTCCGAAATCCCCGGCGTCATGCCATCCGCCAGTTGTTAATTTAAATCCGGATGTATCCGAGCTGGGATGAAAAAAACCATCGAATTTATGACAGACTGGATGTTGATAAATTCCAGCGTGAGTGTTAAATAATGAAGTCCCGCATCTTTGGTAATAAAACGCTTTAATGGATTTTTCAAATAAATCTTTATAGACAGAATCGGAAATTTTAAATACACTAGATCTATTCGTTCCTCTTCCTTTGATATAAAATGTCCCTTCTATTTTCAGGTCAGAAAAATTACCGATATAAGTTGTAAGTCCTGTCGATGGGTCATTTTGAGATAGAAGGACTAATGAGTTTTTATAGATAAGACTATTCTGGTTGTTAAAAACAAAAAAACTATCAGAGTAGTGATTAAAAAAAACGTTCTTCCCGGAATCAATTAAATAACCGGCTTTATTTACAAAGATCCCTTGAGCATTTAATTCAAAACAGGTTGAAAATAAGAATACAAAAACAATAGTGCTCCTATAATATCGAAATGAAAAATTGGGAAATAAATTTCTTATCATAAATCTTCGAGATCCAGTTTGGCGAACAATTAACCGGTATTATATGATATATTATGATGGAGTGAATATTTAATTCACTCCCATATAATGTCATTTATCTATTTTAAAATGTTAGACCAAGCGAAAATTTTTGAATATTGTTAAGTCTTCCGAAACTACCGTATGAATAATCAACCTTCATGGTAACACCACCAAAAATCATTTTCTTAACACCGAATCCAAACGTGTATGATTCTTCGGAATCTTTTAAGAATAAGGATTTATATCCACCTCTTATAAATACCAGGTCGTATATTGAATACTCACCACCTACATTAATGCTTTCATAATCATCACTTGGATGAGAAGCATCAACGGCAATAGTTAATCCATGCATTTCGTTTTTAATAGGCGAATAAGATAATCCGACTCTAAAATTTAACGGCAATTCCCATTCGTCTGTTTGTAAATATGCAGGAATCATTCCGTTATTACCTGTAGTACTGGCATCTGGATCGTAAAGTACAAGTGATGATTTACCGTCCAATTTCATTTTTGTACCAAAATTTGAAATTGACATTGCAAGAACAATTCCATCAAAAGGAGTAATGTACTGGACACCTAAATCGATAGCGAATGCTGTTGCAGACATTCTCCAGATTGTTTGCTGAATAAATTTAGGATTGAACCCGATTGAAAAGTTATCGGTCAGATTAATTGCATAAGCGATACTAAGAGCAACATCAGATACTTTAAAGGTTTCGCCGGTTCCTTCCGGTTCTTGAATTGTAGTTACATTCATATCACCAATATCAGATGCAATAAAGCTTATTCCCAACGCACCATAATTACCTAAATTATATGTTGCAGCCAGATAATTATAATTTATTCCAGCAAACCAATTCGTTCTTTCAATTAAAGCACTACCTCCGGTAATCTTAGCTATTCCGGCTGGATTCCAAAAAAGAGCACTCGGATCATCGGAGACTGCAACAAAAGCACTACCCATACCTGCTGCTCTAGCACCCTGACTAATTGAGAGAAATGGCGCAGCCGAAGTTCCACGTTTAGAAACATTCGATACAAATTGTTGTCCATTAACATTGATGGAAAGAATCAAAACAATAATTAAAGACTTTAAAAAAAGTGATTTCATTTTTCTCTCCACGCTTATTTTATAACAGCAAATTTTCCAATGAATTCACCTACCCCTGGAGCATCGACATGATATATATATAATCCGTAGGCAATATCCATTCCATCATCAGAAACAAGATTCCACGATATAGAACCATCCTGAGTATTGGAATCTTTGTAAAGTGTTTTAACTAAAGCTCCAGTAATAGTAAATATTCTTATTGTACACTTCTGAGGAAGATGAATAAAGTCAATTCTTCTTTCTCCCCTACCAGTTTGATTTAGATTTCTTCTTTCCCAAGAAGATGCGCTAACATAGGGATTGGGTACAACACCGATTTTTTTCATTTCCTGTTTTGCATTTTCAGTATTAACAGATGCAGCTTTGGTTGAAAATGTAAAATAATCACCGGTTCTAAAAGGTTTTGTTGTTGTAACTAAAAACTTATCGCCAGGACGCGGTTCAATTGCAACTGTTGTATTTGTGGGTCTATAATACCCAATTTTCCACGTTAATCTGTAAGCAGTTCCTTCATATTCTATAATAACTATATCATCATTTAAATCGAACTTCTTATTATTGTTATTATCGAATACTTCCCCCTGTACTTCCGTTCCAGAAGTCAGATTTTTTATTTTAAATGGAACAAGCATTTTTGTAGAAGGTGTGGTAATTGTCGGCTGCTCGAGGAATTCAATGT
>CAZEBL010000103.1:7003-9636 GCA_964510325.1 uncultured Melioribacter sp.
TTTCATAATCTGCCGGCCATTTGATGTTCCTTGCCGGTGAACTGTTATCGGGAACAACTACCATGTTGAGATTACTTATACTGTTTACAAATCCGGTTTTTTCAGTTAAAATGTTTACTGATGTATCATTTACTGCAGAGATGGTTATTCCATCAAAGGGTGGGCTAAACTTTCCAGAACCGATATTAGATGAATCTATTGCTGCTTCTAAAGTATCAATCTTACCTTGATAAGTACGGACTATTGAATATGATACAGTTTTATATCTTGGAAATACTCCGCCGGATTTAAAAGAAATTTTATAAGATGCTTCTTCTTTTAATGCGTTAGGATTAAGTATGAATGCATTGAGTTTACCTGTACCAACACCCTGTGCAACTTTAGAAACATTACCTACAATTTCTGGTGGTTGATATCCTGCAACCGGTGCATTTGGAACAACCACGGCGCAATTGATATCAACAAATTTGACATTACCAACCAGATCCTGTGTTATTATTTTTGTATTCTCAGATGGAATTAAACCTTTTGTTCCAAACTTAGGATCACCCTGATCATATGCAACAAGGGCATAATAATATGTTTGACCGTTAATAACGTCTTCATCTATATAAGAATGTTGTAAACCAGTATCATCTCCTCTCCAGAAATGGGCACCGTTAATTCCCACTGGATCAGGACCTTTAATACCATTCTTAAGATCATACTGTGCAATCGGTTTCCAATATTTTGGTTCTCCCTTTGAATCAGTTATAGTTTTTATGTCATTAAATTCTGGTTCGCGACTTTTATAAATAAGGTAACCTTCAAAATCCATTTTATATCCCTTTGTGGGGTCACCATCCTGAAATCCAAGGAATGGGTCACGTGATTTTTCAGCAATGTCATTCCAGTAAAGAAATACTTTTTTATCACCGGCAACCGCAGTAAGTGTTGGTTTGTATGGCGGTTTTGAAAAATTATAATTCGCATTATAAATCTGTTGAACTGTTTCTTTATTAAATACCATATCCTCTTTATCACTTCCAAAGACTAATGCCATAGAAAAACGTTCTCTTTTATAAAGTTGTAGTGGGAAAGGACCCGAACCAAAAACCATACTGATATTTGAATTCTGTAATGATGTATCGAAGTTTGCATAATTCATTTTTCGCCACATCACTTCATCATTTTTCGGCCATCCATCAGTTGGTCCTTTACCAGCAAGACGGTAAATAGATAAGCTTGTTAATCCAATTTGATCCGATTCATCTTTATCTGTTTTGTCAAAATTTGGTTCTCCGTCTGTTGGAATTCCATCGCCTTCTCCTTCATCTGGTCCATTATATTGAGGGTCGAATGGACCGACGCCATCTTTACCCACGTCATCATTCAAAGGTTCTTTTGCATTAGGGTCCCAAACTCCGTTTCCATTTAAGTCTGTAAATGGACGCCAGTCACCATCATTATCAATTCCATCGTCTCTTTTTTCATCTACCATTCCATCATCATCATCATCAAATCCATTAATACCATTGCCCGGACTTTCTAAGTAAGCGTATCCAACATAACCTGTTTTCCATCTATCCGGCGGTGCAAAACCGTCACCATCAAAAGCATATGCTATATCAAGCTTTGTATCATACGATGCACAATCATCTCCATTATCATCAACACCGCCAACACCTGTATCGCAATAATAACCAAAGTAAGTGGTGTCATAATTAAAGTCCGACATGTTAACGATATCAAAGTGCCAGAAAATAATATCTTCGGATAGAACATGGGACCATTGAAAACCACGAACTTCAACACGCAAACCCAATCCACCTCTATCCTTATCGGATGCAATAGGGAAATAATTATAAGGCGCTCTTGTAAACTCTTTATCCTTAGAAAGCTTCAAAGTCTGCATTTTGAACTCCTCTGCCAAAATAACCATACCAGTAACCATCCCATGCTGAAGTAATGTTTGGTAAAGACCTCGGCCATTTTTCTGGCCATGATAAAGGTTTAGTACTAATTGCCGGTTCTGTAGAGCTTGGATTAGCATAACCGGGTACAGGCTCCATAACCCAAAGATCATTTGTAACAGGATCAAAATCTACTTCTTCCCTATATGATGTTTGTATTGGGTGTATCAGTTGTCCATTTCCCGGTGCAATTACAGTAGCACCAACAAGAGGTGTAACACCATCCAGATAATTGTGACCGCTTCCTTTTGGCCACTCCCCTGAAGGTCTATCAGGCCAGGAACCAACCTGTCCATCATTTCGGAATATTGTCCTGATCTGATTACCATCCATTACACCTTTCTTGCGGTATGTTTTATCTCCCTTAGGATCAGATTTATACTTAATTATTTGATCTGCAGTTTGACCTGATAAAATTCCGTATGAAAATAAAATACAAGTAAAAATTAAAAATTTGTTTTTCATTAGTATCTCCAATTCCAAGGATTAAAAACCAATATTGAAACCCAAATTAATTCTACGTGGTGAAGAGTACATACCAGGATTTTTAATGAATTCATCCAGAGTATTTAAACCAATTATTGGCCCGGCTAATTTAGTATTAAGATCATTACCGGCTCTTCCTGTAGAACTGTATACACCATATTCATTTAGAGTATCGAATAAATTATATACAAGGAG
>CAZEBL010000104.1:0-3147 GCA_964510325.1 uncultured Melioribacter sp.
AATCATCGGGTCGCCGTAAACCTCGGATGTGGAGGCAAGAAGGAATCGAGCTTTTTTTTCCTTTGCCAGTCCAAGAGCTTTATGAGTTCCAAGGGATCCAACCTTAAGTGTCTGAATAGGAAGTTTAAGATAGTCAATGGGACTAGCCGGAGAGGCAAAATGAAGGACATAATCAACAGATGAAGGGACGTGAATAAAATTTGTTACATCTAATTTAATAAACTGAAATTTTTCGTGACCAAATAAGTGCTCGATGTTTTCGAGGCGTCCGGTTAAGAGATTATCCAGACAGATAACTTTTATATTTTCATTAATAAGACGATCACAAAGATGGGAGCCTAAAAATCCAGCCCCGCCGGTAACAACAGCAACTTTATCACTCATTTATACTTTCATCCGGCTTTTCTTTGATCCGTTCGTAGGACGCGAATAGTAATAGTAATATTTATAATATGAACTGTAACCACTACGGAAACTGAAATTATTGAGCAAGACGCCAAGGAATGATGAGTTATCCCTTTTAATAACTTCAACAGATTTTTCAAGTAGGTCCATCTCGGTGTAATTGGCAGATACAACAAGTATAGTTCCGTCAACAACCTGGGCTAAAATTTCTGAGTCGGTAACTGCAATTAATGGAGGTGAGTCGATGATAACATAATCAAAATTATTTTTCAATTTTTGAATGAAGCTCTCCATTTGAGATGAGCCTAAGATTTCTGAAGGGTTAGGGGGAATCGTTCCGGCACTTACGTAAAAGAGGTTATTTAATTCCGTTGAACGGACAATCTCTTCGAATGAGGTTTGGCCGAAGAAATAATCTGTAAATCCGGGAAATCTTTTATGATTGAATACTGAATGGATTCTTGGTTTTCTTAAATCGGCATCCAGAATAATGGTCTTAAAATTTGCTTGAGCAAAACTTCCGGCAAGGTTAACCGAAGTTGTAGTTTTACCTTCCTGAGAAGTAGGAGATGTAATAAGTATTACTTTTAGAGTCTCTTTATCGAGCTTGGAGAATTTAATACGTGTTCTAAGAGCACGGTAGGCTTCGCTTGCCGAGGCATCAGGTTTTTTAGCAACAATAAACTCAAAATCCTTATTACCGGTATCAATTCCTTCAATTTGAGGAATCCACGCTAAGATATTGATATTCTTTTTCTGAATATCCTCCGGGGTTTTTATTGTATTATCAAAATGGTCCTTAACGAATGCAAATGCGACTCCCATTCCTACACCAAGAACTAGTCCAATCAATACAATCATCAGTCTGTTTGGTTTTGAAGGTGAATTAGGAACCAGTCCATCATCAATGACTAATACATTACCCGGTACAGATTGTTCATTGATTATTGCTTCCTGATATCTTTGCTCCACTTGAGTAAATAATTTTTCATATGAAGCTTGTTCTCTCTGAAGACGTGCAAGGTCAATTGTGCTTGTAGGTAATTTATTAAGACGCTTATCATATTCTTCAACAATTTCACTTAATTTTTTATATGAAGCTAATTGCGCCTGATATTTTACTTCTTCTTCAAAAACTTTCCTGGTTAGATCTTTAATCTCAGTTGGACTTGAAGACATGACCCCTGCTCTATAGACAGAAAGTTGATTATTCAACCGATTCTTAAGTTCTTCAATTTTGCTATCATAATCTTTTAATAATTCGTTTTTCCTTTGAGCGTTAACCGTAGAGGACATTGCTCTATCTTTTTGAGTCATCAGATCAGCAATTTGTGCTTGAAGATTTTTAATATATGGTTCAGTTGCAAAGCTTTCAATAAAGTTTTTGATTTCAGGGTCCTGTTTTTCAAGTTCGGTTTTATATTCTTTTAAGGTTTTTTCTGTTATTGTAAGATCAATCTTTGTAGCATTCATCTTAGCTTCAAAATCAGAAGATTGAGCGATAAGTGTTCTTGCCTGATCGGGTAACTGAACAATCCCTTTCTGCTCCTGATAGGCAAGCAAAGTTTCTTCTACTGTCCCTAACTCACGTAATTTTTCATCTCTTTGCTGAGCTAGAAAATTCTTAATTGCTGTAAGTTGAGTTCGATTATTTGCAAGATTAATCTCTTTATAAGCAGCAGCATATAAATTGGCAATTAGCGCAGCTTCTTTGGGAGATTCAGATTCTACGGAAATCTCTACAATATCTAATCCGCGTTTTTGTTCAATTGAAGTACTTCCACTTAATAAGCCTATTATGCTCTCTTTACTTAATAATTTTATGGGAGTTGTATTATTTTCTTTTTTCTCTAAAATCAGTGAAAAATTTTTCTTATTTGCACTTATATTGAAAGAATCGATGATAGCTTGAGCAACTTTTTCTCGTAATTTATAACTTTTAAGAATCTCAATTTCATTTGCAATAAATCGATCGCTACCTAAGTCCTGAAAATCAGGTAGAAGTGAACCTTGGAGAACACTTCCTGATGGCTTGGCAATTTTAAGGATAGTAGTTGACTTATAGATATTAGGTGCATTGACCGCATAAATAATTGCAACAAGAAGACCTGTAATACTGATAATTATTATTGGAAGAAGATTTAGTCTCACCAGATTAAGGTAATCTTTAAGAGTATTTACATCCTGACCGTTGTTATTAAAGTTTGTGTTATCCATTTTAATTCCTGACAAGATTAAGAACAAGAATTGTTAGTGAGATAAGTGCACTTAAAATTGTTGCCCACATCGAAACAAGATCCCTGGAATAATATCTGGGTGAACCCGGAACAACCAAAATATCACCAGCTTCTATCTGGGGAACAATTCGTTTCTTTGAATCGAGTTTGGTTTCCCAGAGTATATCATTATAGTCAAAAATTAGCATCTCCTGAGAACCGTCCTCTTTATTTCTGTAAAGTTTTATTTCATCTAAATGTGAATCGTTACTTGGGCCACCAGCAAAAGAGAGCAAATCTAGTATCGTTGTATATGATGGAACGAGATATTTTCCTGGATAACGAACAAATCCCCAAACCGCAACTTTGATATTTACAGCTTCAGGATCAGATAGATCATAGTAACCGGTTTGCTGATATTGTGTTCGGCTTAATTTAGCACCTAACTCATAATCATTAATTTGGCCAAAAAGATGTGAAGAAAATAAAATAAGAAGAAATAAAAGATATCCCCAAAAATATACTT
>CAZEBL010000104.1:3157-8120 GCA_964510325.1 uncultured Melioribacter sp.
ATCTATTCATTTTTTTTACCTGCTGATATTTACATTTTCTGAAATTTTAAGAGTTATTTTCAAAGAAGCAAAATAACTTCCTAGAAACCCAAGTGAAAGACCTATTATGAATGTAATAATATGAATTACCCCAAAATCAAAAGAGAATTTAAGATTAATATTAATCGCTGTCAATAATTTCAATATTACATAATTTATAACAAAGCAAATAATGGAAGAGAATAATCCGATTAGAATACTATAAATATAGATCGGAATTTTAATGGCAGAGATTTTTGCGCCGACTAATTTCATAGTGTTATAGAGATTTTTATTATTCTCATATTGAACTCTGTTGTTGCTATAGACAAGATAAACCGATAGCAGGATTAACAGGAATGACCCAATATAAATTGCATACTCCAACGAACGGAGTATCTTTAGAATTCTTACAACTACATTAAAATCATAAACCACGTCGGAGATACCGGGAATCGATTTTAGGTCGGAGACAAGAACCTCAAAATTTTTCTCACTGACAGATCCCGCTTTGAAATTAACTACAAATGAATTCGGAAGCGGATTATAATCGAGAACACTTCTAAAATCTTCACCGGTCTCCCTGATAAAATCTTTTGCCGCATTTTCTTTTGAGACAAACTTTGCTGAACTTACATAAGATTTCTCTTCAATCAGACTCTGAGTTTTCTCAATATCACTTTTACTCAAGGTATCATTGAGGTAAAGATTAATCTCAATATTCTGTTTTATACGGTCGGAGAAATCGCCAGATATAAAGATCATAAAGATTGAAAGTGATGTTAGAAAAACGGCAATAGTAGTAATTGTAATTGTTACTATTGCTGCAATCGATGAGCGCTTGAAAATTCTAAAAGTTTCTTTTAAGTAAAACATCATAATAAATTATACATTATTAATTATACATTATACATTGTAGTCAATTCATTTCTCTCTAAAAGTTTGATTCATCATTCCATCTAACAATACGCCATCTATTCTCTTTATCTTTCTTAAGTTCTAAGTTTACTCTTCCATCAACAAAAATAATATCCGTTGGGTTAAATGTAATAGTTAGATTAAAACTCCTTATTATTCTTGTTGAATCCCCTGTATTTGTAACAATATTATTCCATATAAGATCTAACCGCTGGGAATTCTGAAAGAGTCCGTAGGTAACTTTCATCTCCTCATCTCTTCCCCAGTTATAGTCAACACCCAAATTATAATCTCTAAATGAAAAAATAAAATTCTGATCGAGAAGTTTGCTATAGATCAAGGTATCCTTAAATGTATAGGCATACTGGAAATTCTGGAATACACCACTAACCGATTTTTGATCACTTATTAATCCACCCTCCTGACCAAGGTTCTCATCAATTGAAGGGGCAAATGGATTTAGACAGCTAATTAGTATTAATGGAATAATTCCAATTAAAAAAAGCTTTTTAATATGTCCTTCCTTTAAGATCACTCCAGCAGTTCAGATTTTCTTTTTTAATATCCTGCCAATCGACAATAACCCACTGATTACGGGAATCCAAAAATATTTTGAACAGGGCACTACCAGAATATGGTCCTGCAAATGTAAGATTATTTGAGGTTATATTTATAGAATAATCGAGAGAATAAATTGCACTATCCCCCAGTGGAGTATTAACCTCATTTGCAAAATTTAGGTTGATACTCGCCCCCTGGGCTTTAAGATTGTTGAGATACTGTCTTTCGGAATTAAAATTCCAGCTATTTAGCACAGGATATTGGGTAATAGAGCCGGTTGCCGGAATAAATAGAAACCGTTTCTTCAAGAATGATGAATCGACAAAACAAGTAAGATAATTCTCTATAATTTTATCTTCGAGCGAGGCCTTAAAATTCTGGAATAATATCTGGGGTGATGTAGCCGGGATATTTCCACTTCCGGGTTTAAGTGGTTCTTCGGGGCTCCGTGTAGTAAGTAAATCACACGAGGTAAGAAGTAAAATAAGAAACAATATTTTTATGTAAGTTAAGATCATTTCTTAAAGATTATAATTAACCTTTCTGAAGTTGTTTCATTATACTCATTGCCGTTATAATCGCCAAATATCATGTGCACACTATAACCAAAACTTAAAAAACGTTCAAGGATAAAATCTTTTGAATAGAGTTTTACCGACTCATAAAATTCCTTCGACTTAAGATTATCCGAAATCTTAATTGTTTTGACTACTCTATCATTCTTAATCTCTCTTTTCTCTTCAACGATGATGGAATTAATTTTTCTTGAAGATAAAGGAATTAAGTTTTGGGTAAGATAATCTTTATTAAAGTAGTCGAGAACAAAGAAGCCCCCTTTTTTTATAAATGAATAAGCATTTCTTGAGTATGAAAAATTCTCCTCATCAGACTGAAAATATCCGAAACTTGTAAATAAGTTTAGGACGGCATCGAACTCTCTCTTAAAGTAAACATCTCTGATATCGGCTCTTAAGAGCAGTGGACTAAATCCAGACTTGAGGGCATTATTCTTTGCCTGAATTAAAAACGGTTTGCTAAGATCAAATCCAACTACATTAAAACCACGTGTGATAAGATAATTAAGGTGTCTTCCTGAACCACACGGGCCATCTAGTATAAGATTACTTTTACTTAAAGCCGTATTTTTTATAATTAGATCAATAAGTTTACGGGCATCGTTATCGTCGCGGTGGAGATAGACAAGATTATATTCTTCTGAAGAGAACCAGTCTTTGAACCAGTCATTTTGCATAAATTTCTGTTCGTTTAGAATTAAAGGGAGATCCTTCCTAAGAAAGCTCGCCCAATCGTTGCGGCATCTGCAAATTCGAGGTCGCCCCCAATCGGTAGTCCTCTTGCAATACGCGAGATTTTAAGAGGATATTCTTTCAATATTTTTGTAAGGTAGAGCGAAGTTGCGTCCCCTTCTGCATCGGGATTAAGAGCAAGGATTACCTCCTTAATTTCTTTCTGTTCAATTCTTTCGATCAATTCCTTAAAATGAAGGGAATCAACATTAACATTTGCAAGAGGATTTAATACGCCACCTAATACATGATAGAGTCCATTAAACTCATTTGTCTTTTCGATTGCAATAACATCGCTTACATCTTCCACAATACAAAGAATTGAGCGGTCCCTTTTAGGACTTAAGCAGATATCACATTTATCTTCAACCGAGATATTGAAACATTGACTGCAAAATTTAATTTTGTTTTTAAGTTCGGAAATTGCTCCGACTAATGAGTCAACATTTGCCTGACTACTTTTAAGTAAGTGGAGAGCAAGTCTTTGAGCTGTTTTTTTCCCGATTGAAGGGAGTTTGCTCAACTCATCAATTGCTTTCTGGAGCGGTTCGGCTATTAACAATTTTATAATCCCGGAATATTAAAACCCGGAGGAAGCATTCCTTTGGTAATAGAAGACATTTCCTCTTCGGCCATTTTTCCAGCAGATGAAAGGGCTTTATTTACAGCGGCAACAATTAAATCTTCCATCATCTCTTTATCACCGCTTTTTGCAACTTCATCATCTATATTAATTGATACAATTTCTTTTTTGCCATTGGCAACAACTTTTACCATTCCGCCGCCGCTTTCCTCAGAGACTGTTTTATTTTCAAGTTCAGCTTGAACCTTTGCCATATCAGCTTGCATCTTCTGGATCTGTTTTAACATACCCTGCATATTTAAATTCATTCTTCCTCCGTAAGTTATAAAGTCCGTTTTTATATTAAATCTTATTTTGGATTGAAAAATTAGCAAAAAAATTATTCACAAGAAATTAAGGTCAGAAAATATTACATTTGTGCCCGTATTCCATTAAAAGTTAGAACGATTATAAGAACAAAATAAAACGAAAGAATAATGATAACCAGGTACGGTTTAAATACATTTATAATATCGGCAATTATTTCCTTAGGACTAATAGTAATCGCATTTTTTATTCAGTCCGGCTGGATTAAGTACCCCTTGATGTTGCTCGGGATCGGTTTTCTAATTTTCTGTATCAATTTTTTTCGTGATCCTGAAAGAACACCACCCAAGGAAAAAAATGTAATAGTCTCTCCTGCTGATGGAAAGGTTGTAATAATTAAAGATGTATTCGAGAAACGATTTTTAGACAGCGAAGCTACACAGGTTTCGATATTTATGTCCCCTCTTAATGTGCACGTTAATAGAATACCGATTGATGGAACGGTTGATTTCCTCAATTATGTAAGGGGAGATTATTTAGTTGCATTTCATGAAAAAGCCGATTTACGAAATGAAAGATCCGAAATAGGGATTACCAGCAAATTCGGTAAGATCTTATTTACTCAAGTTGCCGGTTTTATTGCCCGAAGAATTGTTTTCGATCTTAAATTAGGTGATTCGGTTTCAATCGGGGATCGTTTCGGTATGATTAAATTCGGAAGCCGGTCCGATGTAATCGTTCCTAAGGAGTGGAAATTAAAAGTTAAATTAGGTGATGTTGTAACAGCAGGTCAAACTATATTATTCGAGTATATAGATGAATAAGCCCCTTATCTCCAAAGCATTTATTGCAAACACAGTTACATCGATGAATATCTTCTGCGGATTTATGTCAATAGTTTACGCTTCGCAATATAATTTCCGTTATGCAGCAATTTTTATAATTACAGCTGCCATATTCGATACTTTAGACGGAATAGTTGCGCGTTTACTTGATACAACAAGCCGATTTGGTGTAGAGTTAGATTCTCTATCCGATGTAGTTAGTTTTGGAGCAGCTCCTTCATTCCTTATTTTCAAAGCTTATGCATTTCAGTTCGGACCGTGGGGAATTCTACTTAGTTCATCATTACTTATTTTTGGTGCACTACGACTTGCAAGATTTAATGTAATGACCGAAGAGATAAAAATTAAAGGAGATTTTACCGGACTTCCGATTCCTCTTGCTGCAATTACAATTGCACTTCTTATTTTCTCTTATTACAAAGACG
>CAZEBL010000104.1:8130-9588 GCA_964510325.1 uncultured Melioribacter sp.
CCGCTTATAATAATTTTGTCATTACTTATGGTAAGCCGTATAAAATATAGTGCTCTGCCTAATCTGAAAGATAGAAAGATAAAAGAAAAAGTTTTTCTTTTCGGAATGTTAATTATTGCATTAGTTTTAACAATAATCACCAACGTTCAGATTCTATTTTTTATTTTTGCAGCAATAATTCTTTTTGGAATTTTACGTCATCTATTTTTTATTATAACCGGTAAATCAAACGGCAATTGAATGAGTAAAGCAAATAGTAATTAAAGGAGATTAATAAAATTGTTTAAGGCAACAGTAATAGTAAAAAGAAGGCCAAAGATTTTAGACCCTCAGGGGAAAGCCGTTGAACAAGGGGCAAAACTTCTGGGCTTTAATAATGTTAAACAGACACGAATCGGAAAGTATATTGAATTTTTTGTAGAGACTGATGACTTTAAAACTGCCGAAAAAGAAGTGAAGGAATATTCTGAGAAGCTACTGTCCAATCCGATAATGGAAGATTTTGAATTTACTTTGACCGAAGTAAGTTCAACTAAAAATGAGAATATTTCCGGGGATAAGTTAAAATGAAACCGAAGTTTGGAGTTGTTGTTTTCCCCGGTTCAAATTGCGACTACGATGCATATTATTCGGTTAAAAAAGTATTGGGATTTGATGCAGAATTCCTCTGGCATAAAGATAAAGATTTGAAAGGCTGCGATGTAATAATTTTACCCGGAGGATTTTCCTACGGAGATTATTTAAGAACCGGTGCAATAGCAAAGTTTTCTCCAATCTTAGAAAAAGTTGTTTCATTTGCTGAAAACGGCGGAATTGTATTTGGTATCTGTAACGGATTTCAGATATTGCTTGAGACGGGACTTCTTCCCGGCGTTATGCTTCAGAACGAGTCTCTTAAATTTGTCTGTAAGGATATTTATCTTAAGGTTGAGAACAAGGATACTTTATTTACTAAATGGATTAAGAAAGAAACGATCAAGATTCCTATTAAACATGGTGAAGGAAATTATTATACCGATGAGGTTACATTAAAGGAGATGGCTCAAAATAATCAGATCATATTCACTTATTCTTCATCGGAAGGAACGGTAAGTAAAAAATATAATCCTAACGGTTCATTAAAAAACATAGCGGGTATATCGAACAAGAAGATGAATGTAATGGGAATGATGCCCCATCCGGAGAATGCATGCGATCCAATTTTAAGAAAGACTGACGGCGCATTGATATTTAAGTCAATTGCAAAGCATTTTAATTAACGAATAATGATTTAGAGGTATATATGTTTGGAAATTTAGGTGCAACAGAGATAATTCTAATTGTACTGGCAATCTTAATTTTATTCGGCTCAAAGAAAATTCCTGAACTTGCCCAGGGTATAGGGAAAGGGATGAGGGAATTTAAGAAAGCGATGAAAGAAGTTGAAGATGATATTAAAATTACAGATACAGACGAGCC
>CAZEBL010000105.1:0-4814 GCA_964510325.1 uncultured Melioribacter sp.
TTTTCTTCAGTATTAAAAATATCAATACCATTGTAATGATAATCAAAAATATCCTGACGCAATTGTTGAAACTTAGCATTAACAAGGTTTTCTACCAGACCTCTTCTGTTATAAGCTGTACTTTTACTTTGCCAGCCATCAGGGAATTGACTGCTTGCACCTTTAACTGCTATATCCAGAGCTTTGGAAAAAAATTCTGTTCCGCCCAATCTGTAATATGAATCAAGATCAATTCCAATAATAATATATGCGTAATAGTCGAGCAAGCTTGTCAGCGGATCGAAATCAGTTTGATTAAAATACATTGCCTGGTTCCGTTCATACTTAAACTGCCATGTATTATCCATAATACTAAGCATTAACGAGCTTCTTGGGGTTCCTTCGATTATACGTTGACTTGAAATTACAAGTTGAGCAGTATAAGTAAGTTCATCCGATGCACCGGTAAAGAAAATATTGAAATTACATTTTATCTTGTCGCCTTCCCAGTTCTGCCGTGTAAACTTGTTATTGCTTAAGTAATCTCTAATCTGGGTACCAAAATTAATCAATCGATCTTTAGCAGCAACAGGAAGGTTTTCATAATTTACAATAACATTAGCATCTAATTCCTGGCTATAAGTCTTATTCCATACCAGTAGAGAAATAACCAATAAAAAAAATATTTTTTTCATATTGACCTTTTTTTCTTCACATTGAAAATATGTAATTGATATATTTAATACAATCACTTAAGTTGTGAACAATGAAAAAGCTTTTTTTTATATTGCTTTTTGTACTCATCCATTCATTCGAAAGTTTCAGTCAGGTTAACCCCGGTGCACGGCAGATTGCTCTATCTCACTCAGATATTTCATTTTCCGAAGATCCATTTTCAATATTTAATAATCCATCAGGACTCTCAAGTATAAAAAGCAGAACAATCGGATTATTTTACTCACCGGCTCCATTCGGAGAATCTGCTCTTTCAACCGGTTCTGGTACATACATAGAGCCGACTCCTTTCGGTACTTTAAGTGGTGGTTTTATGATTTACGGTTTCGACCTTTATAAAGAAACAAGAATTGCACTCGGTTTCAGTCGTAAAATAGTTGATAGATTTTCTTTGGGTGTTACTTCAATATATCAGAACATTTCAATTCAAAATTATGGAAGCAAGGGATTTCTATCATTTAATATAGGCGGAATAGCTGTAATAACTAAATCCCTTAGATTAGGATTTTTACTTGAGAATGTTACCAGAACAAAAGTTGTAGATGAAGAAAACAGTATTCCGGTAGTTTTCTCAGGTGGAATCGGTTATAAAGCGGTTGAAGAATTAGGCGTCTTTTTAGCAATTATAAAAGAACTAAATTATAATGCTTCGTTACGTATTGGTGCAGAATACATGCTAATGAAATTTTTACAATTGCGTATTGGTGCTTTGAATGAACCAAATAGTTTCTCCGGGGGATTCAATATCAGCTATGACATTTTTCAGTTTGAATATGCTGTTACTTCACATCCCGACCTTGAATTGAGTCATCAATTTGGAATTGCAATACAACTATCAAAATAAATTACATTTTCATGAAGTATGCTTTCCTTATAATATTTTTTATTTTCTTTAATTCAATTTTGTTCTCACAACAAGAGGATACAACCCAGACCTATGAGAAAATTGAGGATATACTTGAGGATGCAACTTTAGAAAATGAAGATTCTCAGATCTATGATTCTATTGAGTACCTGATTAACAATCCGATATTACTAAACACTGCCTCAGTAAACGATCTGTTACGAATTCCTTTAATGGATATTCAAATTGCACGGGCTATTATTCGTCAACGTAATTTAAAGGGTGGGATTTATAAACCCGAGGATTTGCTTAACATAGATGGTGTTAGTCAGGAAGAAATAAATAGAATTTTACCTTTCCTAAAACTTGGTGATGAAAAAGAGATATCTTTTTTCGAAGCGATATCAGAACAATTCAGGGATATTAAATTTAATTACAGATCCCGGGTTCAAAACGATTTTCAAGTAAGAAAGGGTTTTACAAACGGCAGATTTTTGGGCACACGCCAAAAATTCTACAATCGATTGAAATTAAATACCGCAAATAAAATTTACGCCGGTGTATTAGTTGAAAAGGATGCCGGCGAAAAATCCTTAACCGATTTTACTTCATTTCATTTGAGGATAAACGACTTATCAATTTTCAATTCGATAATACTTGGCGATTACATTTTTGAGTTTGGACAGGGGCTTACATTGTGGAGTCCATATTCATTCTCAAAAGGGACGGATGCTGTAAACATAATTTCTAAAGGAAGCAGTAATGCTATTCCATATACAAGTGCAGATGAAAATCAATTTTTTAGAGGCGTTGCACTAAAACTTAATTTTGACCTCGTTACAATTTCACCATTCTTTTCTTATAACAGGAAAGATGCTTCTGTAGATTCGATTACTAATCAAATTACATCTTTAACAATTGACGGATTCCACCGGACACAATCGGAAATCTTAAAAGAAAACCGTGTAAGCGAAAAAGTTTTTGGAACTGCAATCGATTTTAATTTCAACACCGATTTGAAATTAGGTTTACTTTATTACCATTCAGCTTACAGTAATGATTTTGCAAAAACAGACCAGCTTAAAAAATCCGGCAATAATTTTGATTTCCTCTCTGCTTCATATTCAACTTTATTTGAAAAATTGTTTTTAAGCGGAGAAATTACCTATAACATGACTTCGATTGCTTCAATACATACAGCAAACTTGATAATCGACAAAAACCTTTCTTTGGTTTTCTCGTTAAGAAACTTTCCTCGTAATTTTATTAATCTACATGCAAGCAGTTTTGGCGAAAGAGGAACCGCACAGAATGAAATCGGGTTTTATTCAGGAATCAGATTCCGTACCGATTACGGTGTGTTCAATATTTATTTCGATCAATTTAAATTTCCTGTTGCAAGCAGCACATATAATTTTTCATCATCAGGAAATGATTTTTTAGTTTATTACACTGCAAAGATATTTACAAATACCGAGTTGCGACTTAAGTATAAAAACGAAACAAAAGATTTTGTTCAGTCATTTATTGATTCAAGAGGACTCGAAAAAAGGAGTCAGCAAAACTACAGAGCCGAATTAAGTTACAAAGCAGCCAAAAACCTTCAGCTACGTTCGCGTATTGAATATGTTTATTTAACCTCAACTCCAACCCTACCAAAAGAAAGCGGATATCTTATTCTTCAGGATATTAAATATGCACCGATTACCAACTTAAATATCTGGGCACGGTTTATATTTTTTACTACTGATTCTTATAATTCCCGTATTTACCAGTTTGAAAATGATGTTATTGGAGTCATGTCCAACCCGGCACTTTATGGCGAAGGATTACGATGGTACTTTATGGCCAGATACACAACTAAATTCGGATTGAACATTTCTTTGAAATACTCCGAACTTTATAAACCTAATGAAAGAACTCTTGGCAGCGGAGATTCCGAGATTCCGGGTAATGTTGATAACCGGATTAATTTTCAAATCGATTTCATCTTTTGAATCTCTTCAGCAAGGCTCGACTTATTCCTTGCCAAATAAAATCATACTCTCTATGTTCGTATCTGTAATTAAACTTTTTTAGGAATATTAATGAGAACAGTTGTTGCACTTCCCGGAGATGGAATTGGTAAAGTAGTTTTACCCGAATCAATTAGATTATTAGATGCAGCCGGATTTAAGGCGAATTATGTTTGGGGTGATATCGGTTGGGATTTCTGGTGTAGCGAAGGAAATCCTCTGCCCGATAGAACAATAAAATTAATTGAACAGCACAAGATTGCACTATTCGGAGCTATTACAAGTAAACCAAAAGATGATGCAGAAAAAGAACTTCATCCATCATTAAGAGGAAAAGGATTTGTTTACTTCTCACCAATTGTTGCACTTCGCCAAAAATTTAACCTCGATATTTGTATAAGACCATGTATTACTTTCAAAGGTAATCCGCTCAATTTTATAAGAAAATGTATTGACGGTGGATTTGAAGAACCTCTTATTAACACAGTAATTTTTCGCCAGAATACTGAAGGATTATATTCCGGTGTTGAATGGACTAATCCACCAAAAAATGTTAGAGATGCACTTGAATCAAATCCAAAAATGGAAGCATTCAAAGATATTCCAAGTGAAGAGATGGCAATATCTACCAGGATCGTAACAAAAAAAGCAAGTGAAAGAATAATAAGGGCTGCATTTGAGTATGCTAAGAAGTATGGTTATAAGAATGTAACCTTATGCGAGAAACCAAATGTATTACGTGAGACATCCGGTATGATGCTTAAAATTGCAAAACAAATTTCAAAAGAATATTCCGACATTGCTTTGTGGGACACTAATATTGATGCTCAGATGATGTGGCTTACCAAAAATCCGGAAGACTATGGTGTCATTGTTGCAGAAAATATGTTTGGTGATATTATAAGTGATGGATTTGCGGGGTTAATAGGAGGATTAGGATTTGCTTGCAGTTCTAACCTTGGCGATGAATACGCAGTGTTCGAACCAACACATGGGAGCGCTCCAAAATATGAAAAGTTGAATCCATCCATTGTAAATCCAATTGCAATGTTTATGAGCGCTGTTATGATGCTCGAACATATCGGCGAAAATAAAATTGCCAGTAATATTAGAAATGCTATTGCAGATGTAATTGCAGAAGGAAAATTCCGAACTTATGATATGCTTAAATTAAAAGGTGGTCCCGGTGTTTTTGAAAAAGGAGCTGTAACTACTCAGCAATTAACCGATGCTGTAATTGC
>CAZEBL010000105.1:4824-9540 GCA_964510325.1 uncultured Melioribacter sp.
AACAATCATAAAATAACTTGATAAATAAATATTAGTTAGAGAGGATTAAAAATGAGTGGAATAGTAATTATACTGTTTGCAATGGTAGTCTTCTCATTCTCGTATAAATATTACGGCGGTTATATTACCCGCAAATTAAATGTCTCCAATTCCAAAGAAACTCCATCGCATACAATGTATGATGGAGTTGATTACTGTCCGGCTAAGACACCTGTTCTCGTTGGTCATCATTTTGCATCAATTGCAGGTGCGGGACCTATTGTAGGACCAATAATAGCAGCAAGTTTCGGATGGATTCCGGTTTATGTCTGGATCTTATTAGGTGCAACTTTTATTGGCGGTGTTCACGACTATACTTCAATAGTTGCGTCTGTCCGGCACAAAGGGAAATCAATAGGACAAATTATTGATACTTACATCGGTCATAATGGTAAAAAACTTTTTCTATTGTTCGCATGGGCAACGCTTATACTTGTTATTGCAGTCTTTATGTTAATTGTTGCAAATACGTTTGCAAGTATTCCAAGTTCAGGAACTTCGTCTCTCCTTTTCATTTTACTTGCCGTAGCTTTTGGGTTAACAGTTTATAAATACAAATTCTCGCTCTGGCTATCATCAATAATTGGTGTAGCGTTATTATTCCTCGCTATTTATGTCGGTAATTTGTTTCCCCTGCAATTAAGCAGTCAGATATGGATTTATATTTTGATCGGTTACATATTTATTGCATCAGTAACTCCCGTATGGATTTTACTTCAGCCAAGAGATTATCTCAATTCATATTTCCTTTATTCATTGATGATAGGGGGAATAGTCGGACTATTTTTTACGTTTCCCGAAATTCACCTTGCCCCTGTAACAAATTTCTCAATTGATAAGATCGGGTATTTATTCCCGGCGCTTTTTGTTACAGTTGCATGTGGAGCAATAAGTGGATTTCATTCAATTGTTGGGAGCGGAACTACTTCCAAACAACTTGATAAAGAATCCGATGCAAGAGTTGTTGGCTACGGAAGTATGTTAATTGAAGGTGTTCTTGCTGTGCTTGCACTCTTATCGGTTGCTTCTCTGGATCAACAACATTTTCTTGAATTGCTTGAAACAAAAGGTGCTGTTACTGCCTTTTCAACCGGTGTAGCAAATTTTATTCATAACATTCCTTTGCTTAATGTACCTACACAGGTTGCAACAAATTTTGCAGCACTTGCTGTTTCTGCTTTTGCTTTAACAACACTCGATACCGCAACACGACTTGCTCGTTTTTCATTTCAGGAATTTTTTGAAGTCCGCGAAAAGAAGGATCAAAATATTCTTGTTAAGAACCGATTTGTTGCTACTGCTGTTACAGTTGCATTTGGAGCAGCATTAACATTCAGCGGACAGACAATGTCTATCTGGCCGGTATTCGGAAGTGCAAATCAGCTCCTTGCTGCTATTGCATTGCTTGCAATTACTGTCTGGATTTCCAGCTTAAAACTGAATTTCTCATTCACATTATTTCCAATGATTTTTATGTTTGCTGTTACATTAACGGCTCTTGTAACTCTTTTTTATACCAACATAATTAACAATAATTATATCCTTTCAATAATTTCCGTTCTACTTTTTGTATTAGCATTGATTCTTGTTTTTCAGGCATACAAAGCATTAAAGCTAAACGGAAAAGAAGTTGAACTTGCAAAGTAACGTGAGGTAATTATGCTGCTCGATGATGTCAAAAAGTTATGGCCGGAATTGATCGGGATTAAAGATGAATCCTTGCGGGATAAAACACTTAATGCCTGGGCTTATGCAATTAAAAACTCTGTGTTTACTGCAGACGACCTTGAAAGAATTCCTTTTACTATTAAAATAGAAAATTGCAACATCTCTTTTATTCATTTTTGCAGAACATTTCTCCGCATTTCAACTGAGATTGCAAACAGGTTGAAAGATAGTTTAGGTGATTTACTTAAAATAAATATGGATTATATTATTGCCGGTGCTATTCTTTTTAATGTAGGTAAACTTGCAGAATTTGATTTAGTAAATGGTAAATTGAGTATAAGTAATAAAGGGAAATTATTGAAACAGAATTTTAGTGGTGTGTCAATTGCAGAAAGATTCGATTTACCCGTTGAGGTTCTTCATATTATAGCCAATCAATATTCTGTTGATTCTACTTCAATGAAATCAGCCGAACTTACTATTATAGATCATGCATATTCTCTATCATATGAAATTCTAACAAATTCTCATATCTAACTGGATTCCGGTAATTAAATGGGTCAGACATTAACAGAAAAGATTGCACAAAAATATGCCTTCGGTTTAGATGAAGGTAATATTTTACATTCAGGTGATTATATTTCGATTAAACCCGCTTATGTGATGACTCATGATAATACAGGTGCAGTAATACCCAAATTCAGAAGTATTGGTGCGGTAAAACTTTTCAATCCACGCCAAGTTGTTATTACACTCGATCATGATATACAGAATAAAGATGAAAAGAATCTCAACAAGTATAAACTGATTGAAGAATTTGCCGGAATGATGGGTGCGGATTTTTATCCAGCCGGACGTGGAATCGGTCACCAGATTATGTGCGAAGAAGGGTATGCATGGCCCGGCACATTGGTCGTTGCTTCGGATAGTCATTCAAATATGTATGGTGGATTTGGATGTTTAGGGACACCAATCGTTAGAACTGATGCGGCTGCAATCTGGGCTAAAGGAAGAACATGGTGGCAGATCCCTCCTGTTGCAAAAGTGGAATTAAAAGGGAAGCTTAATAAAGGTGTTACAGGTAAAGATGTAATAATTGTATTAGCTGGATTCTTTAACAACGATGAGGTTCTTAATCACGCCATTGAGTTTACCGGTGATGGAATTAAACAACTTACTATTGATCAGCGTCTGACAATTGCAAACATGACTACAGAATGGGGAGCATTAACCGGACTATTCCCCGTAGATGAAGTTACTATAGATTGGCTTAAAAAACGTACTGCATTTATTATGCAGAGAGGACTCGAAGGTGTTGCATCGGATATTGATGGAAACGGTAAACACCCGAGATTAAATTTAGTAAGAATAGAAAATCTGGAAAAAGAAATTACATTTCTCCAGGCAGATAGTGATGCGTTTTATTCGAAAGAACTGACAATTGATTTATCATCAATTGAGCCGCATATATCAGGACCGAATTCAGTTAAGTCAATATCACCTGTAAGTGTAATTCAGAAGAAAAAGATAAAGATTAATAAAGCATATTTAGTATCATGCGTTAATTCAAGGGTTGAGGATCTTGCTCAGGCAGCTGAAGTATTACGTAATAAAAAAATTGCAGAAGGAGTGAAGTTTTATATTTCAGCTGCGTCAAGCGAAGTTCAGACTGAGAGTGAAAAGAAGGGCGATTGGCAGGTATTACTGAATGCCGGGGCAATTCCTCTTCCACCCGGTTGTGGCCCATGTATCGGTATGGGTATGGGATTACTTGAAGATGGTGAAGTTGGGATTTCTTCTACCAATCGTAATTTCAAAGGAAGAATGGGTTCTCCTAATGCAGATGCGTATCTTGCTTCGCCGGCAATTGTTGCAGCTTCTGCTCTTAATGGGTTTATAACCTCACCAGAACAATTTTCTCAAAAGAAAATTTTAGGTGAATTAAAAACTAATAGTGGTGGAAGAACAAAGCCAACATCTATTAAGATAATTGATAATTTCCCTGAATCAATCAGTGGCGAAATTGTATTCTGCTATCAGGATAATTTGAATACCGACGGAATTTACCCGGGGAAATATACTTACCAGGATGATATTACTCCGCAGCGACAAGCAGAAATTGTAATGGAGAATTACGATCCTGAATTCAGTAAAATCATCCGTAAAGGTGATATACTTGTTGGAGGATTTAATTTTGGAATAGGTAGTTCACGCGAACAGGCAGCAACAGCTTTGAAGTATTGCGGAATACAAATATTAATTGCCGGTTCATTCAACGAAACTTACAAAAGAAACGCTCTTAATAATGGTTTCCTTACAATTGAATCTCCTCAACTTGTTTTTGAATTGAAAAAAGAATTTGGTGAAAATAAATTAACTGTCAGAACCGGAATGAATATTAAAGTAGATTTTTTAAAATCATTAATTACTACTCCATCAAATAAGTACACAATCGATTCTATTGGAATTGCTGCTCAAGAATTGATTGTAAGCGGTGGACTGGAAGAATGGATAAAATTAAATCTGAATAAATAAGAAAACCTGACAAAAGATTAACTCTAATGTCAGGTTTATTTATGATCTCGAAAATTGATCTACTTACCTTTTCTCAACTTTCTCTCTCTAAAATAATTTTTCACTCTTTCGCTTGTCTGTTCAAATTTGATATACAGAATAGGAATTACAATCAGTGTTAATGCAGTAGTAGCTGTCAATCCTCCTATTACTGCTCTTGCTAACGGCGACCAGGTTTCTGCACCTTCACCCAACTCAATTGCAAGAGGTACCATTCCAAGAATTGTAGTAAGAGCCGTCATTAGAACAGGTCTTATTCTTGCTCTACAACTAAATTCAACTGCTTCAATTAAACTCATTCCCTTATTTCTCTGCTGATTCATAAAATCCACAAGTACAATTCCATTATTAACCGCAATACCAACAAGCATAACCACACCTACAAGCGCCATAACACTAAATGTAGTACCTGTAATAGCTAGGAAAATAAATACT
>CAZEBL010000106.1:0-9503 GCA_964510325.1 uncultured Melioribacter sp.
CCTCAAGCATGTTATAGTTATCTGCAACAATTGCTTCTTTTTTTTGAATCAGTGCATCTATAAGCATGTCAAAGTTTTTTCCCTGTTCGGAAATAGATTGAATTAATTCCCTTACATTCATATGTCACTCTCTCTAAAATGGTTCAAATAACCGAGAACCTTAGCTATATAGTTCTTAGTTTCATCAAACGGCGGTACTCCGTTAAATTTTTCCACATTCTGGGGTCCGGCATTATAAGCTGCCAGGGCAAGTTTCAAATCCCCATTATATTGTCGAAGCATTTTGGATAAATATTTAGTACCGCCGTAGATATTTTGTTTGGGATCAAAAACGTTCCTTACACCCATATCCGATGCTGTGGAATCAATTAATTGCATCAAACCCTTTGCTTTTGCTGATGAAACAGCTTTGTGATTTGCCGCCGATTCAGTCATTATTACCGATTTAATTACATTTTTATCTAGACCGAATTCTTTTGATGCATTTTCAATCAAGTCGTCAAATCTGTTAAGTCTTTTTAATGCTTCATTACTTGGTTTAACTTTTGAAGACGAATTAACGCCATCGATTTTGATATTAACCGGTTTAGAATCAGAACTTTTAATTGAATTACTCATTTCCTCGCCGGTAACTTTCTTATAAATTGCCTCTGCAATACCAAGATTTTTACTCTTAGAAATTTGTGCTGCAATTTGCTGTTCAAAAATTGTATCGAACATATCATTGCCGTAACCTTCTTCACCAAGCATTCCACCGGTTGTTTTTGTCATAGAACGGAGCATCATTGCAGTAAGCATACTTTCAAATTCGTTAGCGGCTTTAGCAATCTTTGCTTTCTGTTTATCATCATATCGCGACTTTATTTCAGTCATCTGCGAAAGATGTTTTTCAGTATTTCCGGTTTTTAATGTTATCTCTTTCATTTTACATTATTACTAATTCTGCTACCAAAGCTCCGGCTTCCTTAAGTGCCTGGAAAATTGAAATAATATCCCTTGGAGAAACTTTTAATGAATTAAGAGCCGAAGCAACTTCCTGAACATTTGTTGCTCCTTGAATTGCAACTGTATTTGTTGAATCCTGAGAGACTGAAGGGACAAGATTATTGAACAAAACTGTATTGCCTCTTCCAAAAGCATTCGGTTGCGAAATAGTTGGATATGAACGGATCTGAATATTTAAACCGCCATGTGTTATACTGACCGGTAATATTTTTACATTACTACCGGCAACAACAGTACCTGTTCTTTCGTTAAGAACAACTTTTGCAATTTTGTCAACCTGTATTTCAAGATTTTCTAATTCAGCAAGAAAGGCAACTATATTATTCTGCCTATCTGTTGGAACAACAATTAAGATTTCTGCGGCATCAATTGCTTTGGCAGAATTTTCTCCAAATTTTGAATTGATAGCAAGCATAATATTATTAGATGTAGTTAAATCAGGATCTTTAAGAAATACGGCAATTTCTTCGAATGAGTTCTGTTCGATATTAATCGACTCCTTTAATGAGCCGCCGCGCGGAATTCTACCGGCAAGAGTATGATTCTTTGACGTTCGGTTGCCAGTGGGTGTATTAATATCGTATCCCCCTACAGAAATTGGACCCTGAGCAAAACCGTAAACTCTTCCATTAATTCCGGAAAGAGGAGTCATTAATAACGTTCCTCCCTGTAAACTTGTTGCGTCTCCCATCGATGAGACAACAACATCAAACTCTGCACCGCTTTTTAAGCTTGAATTTAATGTTGCTGTTACAATAACCGCGGCAACATTTCTTGTCTTCAAATCGGTTTGTGGAACAGTTACTCCAAATCTTTTAAGCATGCTTGCAATAGATTGAACTGTAAAAGATGATCGATAACTATCTCCTGTAGAAGCCAAACCAACTACTAGTCCATAACCGATAATCTGTTCTGAGCCGGAACCGTTAATATAAGCAACATCTTTTATTCTCTGAGCTTCAGCAGCATTAAATAAAAAGATTGATAGTAGTGCAGTAATAATAATTTTGTTTTTCATTTTATTACCTAAAAAATCCAATGGAAAAATTTTGTTAACCATCCAGGTTTTTGGGAATCGTCAATTATTCCGCTTCCTTCAAATGTAATCTCTGCATCGGAAATATTATAAGAGAGAACCAAATTATCTGCGCCAATATCACTTGGGCGGACAATACCTTTAATAAAGACTAATTGTTCTTCACCATTAATAACTATTCTTCTGCTCCCCTTAATAAGGAGGTTTCCGTTAGCAAGAACTGAATCCACAGTTGCACTAATTTTAGTTCTCACAACTCCAGTAGCTTTTGTAGAACCCGAGCCGCTAAAAGAATTTCCGCTCCCCACATTTACATCAACTTTTGGTAAAGCAGATTTATCAACTCCACCCGAAAGACCGAACGATAAATCGCTGGTTCTACCCGCAGATGTTTCTGCATTGTTTGTTGCCTGAGAAGACTCCATTACAATTATTGTAACAGCGTCTCCTCTTTGGTTAGCTTTATTATCGGAGAATAATGAAAACGCAGCATTCCTCCTCATATCCTGTGAATTAATTACAGAGACAGTAAGAACAAATAATATTATCAATTGTTTTTTCATGTTATTACTCGATTAAAAGAACGTTGTACTTATCAATTATTTTTGCTGAAAATATTTTTTTCTGATCTGCTACAACACGAATTATATCGCCAATATTTCCTTTTTCTCTTGATACAACTTCGGTTGTAATATCTACACCGTTTCTTCCGGCATGGAGTATTAACCTTTCATTAGGCAATATATCCGGATTTTTTTCAATCATTTCATTTAGCAGAATATTTCCTTCTTTAATTTTTACTTTACTTTTTGTAGCAACAGGGAAATCATTGTCGTTAAAAAGTGTTCCGTTTAATTGTGATACTTCTTTTAGTTCTTTTCTAAATTGATCATTAGAAATCAGCTCATCCTTTTGAATATCCTGACGAGCAACAAAAACTGTTTTATAAAGTTTTACCTTGAGAGTAATAAAAGATTTACTTTCACTTTTGTTACGTGATATCAACTTAATCGGAACTAATAATGTATTTTTATTTAACCGCGGTTCTCTTTCTTCATCTATTACAATTTTTGATACTGCACTTAAATTGTCTGTAATCTGGAATTCGATCTTTTCGTATGACGAATAATTTTTAATAAGATACTTCTGTAATTCCGATTCGAATCCTGAATTACCAGTAAACAAATTCAAAATTACGATTAACGCGGCAATCACTTTAATTAACCTCTTTTAAGATTATTTGCCATGGTCATCATTTCCTCAACTGTTTTAACAGTTTTAGAATTTATTTCATATGCACGTTGAGCTGCTATCATCGAAATCATTTCTTCAACAATATCAACGTTGGATGATTCGAGGTAACCCTGGTTAATTTCTCCGAAACCCTGACTTCCCGGTGTACCAAGTATTGGTTGACCTGATGATGGTGATTCGACGTATAAATTATCTCCGATCGAAATTAATCCGCCGTTGTTCATAAATCTTGCAAGTTCAATTGTGCCTAAAGAAATTGTGCTCTGATCATTTTGAATTGCTTCAACAGATCCATCCTTACCAACAGAAATTCCAACCACGTCGGAGTTAAGTGTAAAGTCGGGTTCAAGAATATATCCACTTGCAGTAACAAGCTTTCCTTCGGCATTAACTTTGAATGAGCCATCCCTTGTATAAGCAAATGTTCCATCACTTTTTTTAACCTGGAAAAAACCTTCGCCCTGAATTGCAAAATCGAACGGATTATTAGTAGGAGTTATATCGCCCTGTCTAAAAATCTTTTGAGCCGATGCCGGTTTAACACCGTTACCAACCTGAATTTTATTTGTAGAATTTTCCATAACACCGGGAGTTGAAGAAGATAAAGGATTAACGTTTACTTCCTGATACATTAAATCCTGAAATTCGGCTTTATTCTTTTTGAATCCCGTAGTGCTGATATTAGCAATATTGTTGGAAATTACTTCGATGTTAATCTGCTGGGCATACATACCCGATGCTGCTGTTCTTAGTGCTCTAGTTGGCATAATTTACCTCACCTTTAAATTTTTCCAATTTGATTTGCCATATCTAACGATTGATCCAATGCTGCAATTACTTTCTGGCTTGTTTCATATCCTTTGTTCATCTGTATCATCGATTCCATTTCTAAAATTGGATTTGTGTTAGACTGCTCAAGGTATCCTTGAGAAATTTTATAATCATTTTCACTTGCTTCGTTATAATTATCATCCGGCAATATGAAAGACGAGCCACTGCTTCTTTTAAGATCTTCCGGTGAATCAACTTTTAGGATCAATAAAGTATCTATTAATTCATTACCTATTTTAATTTCACCCAGGTTATTAATTTCAATACCGGCATCTTTTTGAAACATTGTTTCATCCATATTAATCGAACCGTTTTTACCTAATACTTTTTTATTATTGGAATCTACAAGAAAACCATCCGTCGATAATTTGAATCTTCCATCTCTTGTTAATTCGATATTTCCATTATCATCTTTAACTGCAAAAAATCCATTACCATAAATCGCCAGATCAAGAGGATTTGAAGTAAGAACTGTTTCACCCTGAATCTGACTGGAAATTTTTTTAATCTGGCTGTTACCAAATTCATCTATGTATTCTGAAAACGGGACTTCTCTCTTATATCCGGTTGTATTAATATTTGCAAGGTTATTAGCAATAGCATCAATATTTTTTGTGTGTTGTTCCAGACTTCTTGCAACTGTGTAAATACCTTTAATCATTTCAACTCCTGTTTATTTACCGTATTCAAACTTCTTAATTTTGGAAGCCAATAATATTTCCCCCTTAGAAATAGAAAGTTCTCTTGCCATCAACTCTACTCCATTACCGGAAATATTTTCAATAAATTTTAGTTTTCTCAATGCCTTACGGGCTTTAGTAAGCTTTCTATCTTTTTTAACAATTACATTCTCTTCCCGTATCATCGCTATTCTCTTTTTCAAACCATTACCTACATTCTTCTTTAATCTAATAAGTAATCTTCTGAAGCTGACGAGGATTAAAATCACTATTGAAATAGCGAGGAATATTTTTACGTTGATAGAAAGTGAATCGATCATTTCGGTTACTTTGTTAGTCTCTGTTTTACTAATATTTGCAACGGGAATTGAAATTACCGCACTTTCAATATTAGCTGTAGTTGTGTCCTGAGTCGGTTTTTCTTCTACAAAAAATTCAGATGTTTCAGCTTTGCTTCTTGCTTCTTCAATTTGCTTTCTAACAAGTTCGCTAATATTAATAGTGTCCTGTTGAATGTAGCTTAGTTTACTCAAGACACTATCAATATTAACCTGAGCATAAATGCTGCATGTAGTCAGCATTAATAGAATTATTAAAAATCTTTTCATATCAATTACTTCCTTTTTAAGGGGAATAAAAGATGAATTGTTGTTCCCTTCATTGGTAAAGATTCGAAATCGGCAACACCTTCGTTTTTCTTCATTACTTCCTTAACTATTCTAACAGTCAGATTAACCATTGGATCGGCATTAGAATTAATTTCAGGCCAGTAGTCGGTTAAAAAGAACGAAAGAATAGTAACATCATTAACCGAGCGTGTTTGAATAAGCAGCCCGCTTCCCTTTTTTGCCTTCCTTTTAATTAACGAAAAAATATTAGTTGCAACCTGTTTTAAGTGTTTCTGATTACTAACAACCGAAGGCAAATCATTTTCAAGATCAAGTTCACATTCTATTTGTAAGTTCGATAACGTTGATTTAACTAGTTCATATGTTTCATTAATTACTGTGTTCAATTCGCAAGGAACAATATGATTATCAGTTTGATTGTTTACTTCATCAAACTTTGTTAAACGCTGGGAAAGCTCCCTGATATGTAATATACGGTCCTTTATCTTATCAATAATTTCAGTATCAATATCTTTGTATTCAGTGGCAAGAAAATCTACACTGCTAATTATCATCTGAAGTGAATTCAGAATATTTTGCATAATTCCTTCTGCATACTCGCCGGCAGCATAAAGCTTAAGTTCATTTTTCATTTTAGATTGATAAAGCTGAACTTCGCCAAGCAGCTTGTTAATCTCGGTTTTCTGTTTAAGTGATATAATTTTAGGAATTACTAATCCAATTAGTATCTGAATTGATTTATTCTCAATTGTATCTTCGGAGATTTTATTTGCCGGACCTAATAAAGAAAGAACTCCAACCTTTGTATTGTTATAGAATACAGGGAAAAGTGTCTGAGTAAGTTTTACTCCATTACCGGAGTAAGAAGTAAGTTCCGGAATCAATGTTGGTTTTTTTGTTTCGAACAACCAATCTAGAATTCCATCTTTCTGTGCTTTATTAACAAGACTGTTCTGTGCAACAGAAACTTCAGGATTGATTGCTATTAAATTTGTTTGGGATTCATCATACAAAAACAAGTCAACTTCTCTTGCTACAACTATTCTTCTAATAAAATTGGAGAGTTGAAAGTGTAATTCATTAATGCTTTGTGAATCACCTATAATTTTATTAAAGCTAAGAAGATTCTGCACAAACAGGTTATACTTCTCAAACTGATTAATCCTGTTATTATGTGTTTCAAAACTAATCAGCTTTAAGTCCCCGGTTGTTCCTGGACTTTTGGTAAAATACTGAACTGAATTAGTAAACGATTGGTACTTTACAGTATTTTCTTTTAGTAATCTCAAGCTAAGTTCCTCACTGATTCTAATTGTTGTTCAAGTGGTTGACGGTAAAGCTCAATAAATTTGTCTACGCCTTCCTGATCTTTGAATTGAAGAGTCGCAGCAACCTCGTGATCTAATTCCATATCATTATCCCAGCTGAAGAAACCAAGTTTCAATCTCTGGGTCATATAATCTGCAAAGTGAACTATCGATCCGATTGCTTTTGTATTGCTGCTTAAATGAGGTTTATGATGATATCTTACAAGGTCGCAGAATTGATCAGGGAAATTCCAGTTCTTAAGTAATAAATAACCAACTTCCTGATGGTCCATACCGATTGCATTTACTTCAGCGTCATAATATTTCATTCCGGTTTTAACAGATTCGCAAATAGAAACAAAATCGGAATGCAAGTAACGGTGGATGACTGAAATACCGAGGTCGTGAAGCAATCCACCAATGAATGCATCGCCGCTTAAACGCATACCTAAATCGTCTGCAATTTTCTTGCTTATTGTTGCAGTAATGTAAGCATGAATCCAGAAATCTTTCTGGTTTAGATACTGATCGCTCTTGTTTTTCAGAGATTCCATCAAAGAAAGTGCTGTTACAATGTTTCTTATTTCGTTAAATCCTAAAATCATTATAGCATACTCAATTGATGCAACTCTTCTCGAAAGACCGTAAAACGGCGAGTTGGATATTGTAAGTATTTTAACTACCAAACTCTGGTCTTTAGATATCGCCTTTGCAAGAGTTTGTGGACTTGTATTGATATCTTTTAACAAATCGAGCACCTCGGTAAGAATTCTTGGTGCTGGCGAGAGATTTGTAACTCTTTTCATTATGAGTTCGGTTCTCTCTCTTTTCTGGGTCTGATCGAATGACATTATGTACATAGCTCTTTCTAGTTTAGTGATTCAAAATGTGTTTTAAATAAACCTTCGTAACTCTGAAGAAAATTTTCAAGGTTCTCCATGCTTCCAAATCCAAGAATGTCAACAATGTTTTCATCAAATTGATAATTAGTATCCCATACAAAGGAACCAACTTCATATTTTTGAGTTACGTAATCAACAAGATGAATTAGTGAAGAAAGAACAGGATTGTTTTGCGACAAAGACGGATTGTGATGATATAATACTGCATCATTTATAAACGACGGGAAATTCCATTTTTCAAATAAATATTCGGCAATATCTTCGTGTGAAAAACCGAGCACAATTTTTTCTGCTTGCAAATACGGAACACCATCCTTTTTTACTAAATCAAGTATATTCTTAAAATCCCTTGGCATATATTTATGAAGTACTAATAACCCGAGATCATGTAAAAGACCGGCAGTAAATACTTCGCCAGATTTCGGATAACGGAGATCATCGGCAATTTTTTTTGCTGTTGTTCCTACCATAAGTGAATGTTTCCAATAATCATTATGATTCCAATCAGCAGAATTTTTTGCCTTAAACATTTCCATCATCGATAATGCCAACAAGAGACTTCTAATATGTTCCAGCCCGATAATTACAATTGCAAAATCAATTGTTGCAACTCTTCGTGGTATTCCATACATAGGTGAATTGGCAACAGAAAGAATTTTTGTTGCAATTGACTGATCCTGTGAAATTACTTTGCATAAATCCGAGGCGCTTGTGTTTTCATCATCCAGCATCTGGGAAACTTCTGTTATAATGTGAGGAATAGATGGAAGGTTTCCTACAGCAGATAATTGCTTTCTAATTTTCTGTTTAATATCTGTTAAATTAGTATCAAGCATTGTATAGAACCAACTTTTGTTTTAGTGATTTAATTATTTTGGAATGAAGTTGAGATACTCTTGATACAGTGATATTAAGTAGCTTTGCAATTTCCTGGTAATTTAATTCTTCGTAATAGTAGAGAGAAAGAATGTTTCTATCGCGCTCATTTAATCCTTTAATCAATTCAACCAACTTTTCTTTGAGTTCATTTTTTTCTAGAAGATCATCCGGTTCATCATAATTACCTGATACCATTTCATAAAGCTGCATTCCTTCATCTTCAACAACTGCGCTGTTGAGTGATACAGAAGAAGTCGTGTTAACGGCAACGCCTTCGGAATCGCATACAGTTTCGTATTTCGGACTGTATTTTCTCAGTTCGTCGTAAATTTTTCCGCGAATTCTCTGTATGGCATAAGTTTCGAACTTTGTTCCGTAATCCGGATCAAATCGATCGATTGCTTCGCTTAATCCTTCTATACCAAACTGGAAGTAATCGCGGCGATCGAATATTTCGTTTTGAATGAAATTTGATTTGTGGATTACATAATGAACAAGATTAACATAATTCATAATGATCTGTTTTTTAAGATCACTTGTTGGATTGTGTTTGAAGTTTGCCCAAATATTGTCGTTATTCATTTTCGTTGGTTCCCGCTAAGTCGTTTGAATATCTGTTTATTTTTTCAAATGAGTTTTTATTTATTGATTTTATTAATCCTATAGCAATTAAACTGAGTAGAACGGTAAGCATTATAAAAATGACAAATGAGTTTAGTAGAACAGATTCTATTGCCACACCTTTTTGGGTGAAATAGATAACAGAGAAAAAGAAGACCAGTAAACCGGCTTGCAATATTATTTTGTTCATCCATTCTCCTTTTTTTACTGCTACAGATTCAAACACTATACCAGAGGAAAACTGAATGAATGTGAAAAAAAAGTGTATTTTTAGACTGAATTCGAAGAATTAAAAGCGGGTAAGACGCATGGGCTGGTTATTATTAGCCACTTGGGTGATTTTAAGTAAACGGATTGCA
>CAZEBL010000107.1:0-9495 GCA_964510325.1 uncultured Melioribacter sp.
TCCTTTGGCTGAATCAACCCGTATGCCGGATCGATAACTTTGACTTTGTATCCAAGATCATATAAAGCTTTTAAAATTGATTTACCAGATGCTTTTGAGACTTCTCTTTCCGGGGAAGTACCTCCAACTAATAATGCAACGTTTATTTTTGAATTCGTCATTAGTTTACCAAAATTAAATTGATTAATTAACTATATATTCTTTTTATACACTTTAATTCCGTATACTTTTTCTGCAATTGAATAGAGTTGTTTTAACTTACTTGATGAGATAATTTTTTCTTTGCCTATAATTCTGGTCATTATTAATGTATGAGCTGCATGTTCTAATTTTTCCATCCGATAGTATGCTTCTTTAATATTTTTGCCGAAAGTAACCACACCATGATTTTCTAAAAGTAATGCCCATGCAAATTTTATAAAAGGTAATATAGAATTTGCCAGTTCATTTGTTGAGGGGGTTGCATATTTGCAAAGGTGAACAGGGCCAAGAGAAAGAATTACTTCCGGGAATACAGGATTTGTCATCCCCTCGCCAGCTGTAGCTAAAGCTGTAGCATGAATAGGATGACAGTGAATTACAGAATTAATATCATCCCTTTTTTGATAGGCCAATAAATGTAATTTAGATTCTGTGGAAATCTTCCCCATCCCTTTTAGTATTGTCCCTTTATAATCAATCTCTATCAAGTCTTTTTCGGAAATTTCTCCTTTACATTTTCCGGAAGGTGTAATCAATATTGTTTTTCTATTCGTTCTTACAGATAAATTCCCATCGTAGGCAGAGACAAATCCTTTTGCATAAACTTTATGACATGCTTCTACCAATTCCGATTTTAGCGACATTGTTTTTCAATCTCTTCAATAATTAGCATTGCTTTTAATGCATCTTGGCCGGGCACCAAGGGTGGTTGATTTTTGAGAACCGTCTTCTGCAAGGATTTGATCATATACGAAACTTTGTTTGCTCTTTTACGGAAAGCTTTTTTAGCTTCACCCTGTAGGTTAATTATCAACTTTGCAGATACATTCTTTTTGCCGACAAAATTTTCAATACTAATAATCCCCTTATGCCCAAGAATTTCGATACGGTTAAATGATTTATTGGAATTATAAGAAACATTGAAATATCCATAACCATCTTTTTCGAATTTAACAACAGCAGAAGCAAAATCTTCTACTTCGCTTTTATAAACGATATTATCCATAAATCCTTTAGTATCGGTAATTTCCCCACCAAATAATATCAGCATATCAATCATATGTGAACCGAGATCTCTTAAAGCACCTCCTCCGCTCAAATCCTTTTTGAATCTAAAATTATCATTGGGAGGATAATCAATATTAAAGGAGCCGGAGACAGAAACAATTTTACCAATTATTCCATTATCAACTAATTCTTTGGATTTAAGTACGAGGGGATGAAAACGGTGCGTAAAATTAACCGAGAAAATAACATTATTTTCTTTACATGTTTCAATCATTTCCTGAATTTGATTTGAATTCATTGCAACAGGTTTTTCGCAAAGAACATGTTTACCGGCTTTTGCTGATTCAATAACCTGTTCATAATGATTAACATTCGCTCCGGCTATATAAACTATGTCGAAATCACCCTTAATGAATTCCTGAAAGTTATTTGAATAATTCTGTGCGCCAAACTTTCCGGCAATAAATTCTGCACGTTTAATATCATGACTAAAAACAGAAATTAGTTTACTTCTTTGTATTAGCGATAGGACCGGAAGGAACGAAGTTTCTACATAATTACCACAACCGGCTACTCCCCATTTTAATCTGCGTGGTAATGCTGCTTTCATAATCAATTTACTGGACGAGGTTATAATCATTTTATAATCCTAATTTTTTCATTAGCATTTTAATCGGTTTAGAATTCTGCATCACGTAAAAATGAATTGCCGGAACATTTTTATTTAGCAGATCTTCAACCTGTTTATAAGTCCATTCAACTCCTATCTCCATTGCGTGTTCCGGTTTAGCATTATCGAGTTCTTCGACAAGTTCCGACGGAATATCAATATAAAAATTCTTTGGTATTGTGTGAGCATGCGATCTTGATGTAATTATTTTTAATCCCGGGATTATTGGAACATTAATCCCGCCTTTCCGGCAGTTATCAACATATTCATTATAAAATTTGTTGTCGTAAAACATTTGTGTAACGATGTACGATGCACCGGCATCAATTTTAGCTTTTGTATATCTAATATCCGTCTGTAGGTTTGGAGACTCAAAATGTTTTTCCGGATATCCGCTTGTACCGATGCAAAAATTCATTGGATAAGCATCCAGCAATCCTTCTTCTAAATACCTTCCGTTATTTAAATCTGTTATCTGTTTTATTAAATCGACACCATACTCGTTAACACTACGTCCGTATTTAAGTGGTTTATGAAAACCGCTTTCATCGCCTCTTATTGCAAGAACATTATCAATCCCCAGATAGTGAATTTCGATTAAAAAATCCTCCGTTTCCTCGCGTGTAAATCCTGAACAAAGGACATGAGGAACGGCATCGATATTGTATTTATTCTGAATCAATGCACATATACCTAATGTACCGGGGCGTTTTCTTTTTACTTTCATTTTCATTTCGCCGGCTTTAGATTCTTCATAAACTACTTCTGCGGCGTGACTGGTTATATCTATAAAGGGAGGATTGTATTTAACAATATCATCCAATACTGAGAGAAGTTGTTTTATATCTCCCCCGCGTTTAGGAGGAATGATTTCAAAACTGATTAATGTTTCTTTTGATTTATCTAAATGCTCTGTTACTTTCATATTCCATAATTATTTTGAGAACTAATTTAATACATTGCTTATTAAACTTCTTGAAGTATTACCATGGGATTAATTTTAATGAATGACTTGATGAATTTATAAATTCTTTTTCATTAACAGGGATTATTAGATACTCCCCTTTAAGCCACTTTTTTGTCATATCCTTATAATGAGGATTTAGAAAGTGCCCGGCTTGACCGGCCGGTAAAATCATATAAAAATATTCCGGATTACCATAATCATAAATATACCGCATTGAGGGACCAAGTATATTCTGATAAGGTTCGGACCGGTGCGGTTTCTTTAAGTCTCTTTCCCTTTCATAAATCTCGTGGAAAGAATATTCGGTATTAAAAACTGTTGTACCATCCCCACCAATTTCGAATGGACCGATATTTATTAAATTATCTAGAATTGCTGAAACGCCTGAAAATATATGCTTGAATCTTACTTTATGAATTTTTCCCCACTGCCATATAGAAATATCTGCCCCAAATTTTTCTTCAAGATCTGTTAAAGCGTCCACAAGACTTTTTCTTACGATATCATCCCGTGTTTCAACTTTATTAGTATTAACATCATCAAAAAATGAAGAGGAATTTTCTTTTAAGTATTTTGAAATTATCCGATAAGGTATATTTGCAAGAAAAACATATTCTTTTAATAAATCTTCTCCCAGTTCATCTTCAAAGATATTTTTGATAAGGCGATGATAAAAATATAGATAGATTGTAGGGACCTGACTTGATGCTGCCATCTCAAAATCCCAATTATCAAGTAATTCTAATGCAGTTTTCAGATTTCTATCATTAACTTTAACTCCATTAAACGCATTTAAAATAGAAGGGACAATTTCTTTTGCATATGGTGAAAAGAAATCCATCTGATATTTTTTAAAGTCTTCCTTTGAATGGAATTTCTTCGATCTCAATAGTTCGGTTATTCTTTCAATTCTTGATGGCGGTTCCCAAACGTTTGAAATATGATATCGGAAATTGCTGACCGTTTTGTTATTCGCGGTGGCAATAAAATTTTGTGTTGGATTGAAAACCTTAGGCATTTCATCGTATGGTACAAAACCTTTCCAATCATTTACATCGGTTGAACCGTCATAAATCAAAGTTGGGCTTGAATTAGACCTTAATGGCAATCGAGCAGCACATACATACCCGATGCTCCCAGATTTATCAGCGTAAATAAAATTTTGTCCTGGAGCTGTGAAGTAACGTAATGCCTCTTTGAAATCATTCCAGTTTTTAGCTTTGTTTAATGAAATTGCTGCATACATTTCATCGCTGAATTCAAATGCAGTCCATCGCATACTAATTGTTGAACTAACTCTACCATCACCTTCAGGATAAAGAATATTGAATGCATGAACATCAGAAATAATTGGTCCTCTGTGAGTTTTTCTAATAGTAAATTTATAATAAAATGAATCCTTAACCGCAAATGAATCGCTGATGGAAACAATATCCCGTAATTGATTATTCACAAAATATTTTTGTCCGCTCGAATCAATTTTTTCAACATAAAAATCTGAGTCATCTGCCATAACATTTGTCATTGCCCAAGCAATGTTTTCATTCTTGCCAATAACAATCGCTGGTAATCCGGGGATTGTAAATCCTTCGGCATTCCAGTCATTACTTCTTAAAACAGTAAAGTACCATTTGCCCGGCAGAGTAAAACCTAAATGAGGATCGTTGGCAATAATCGGTTTATTAGATTTAGAGATGTTACCATTTATTACCCAGTTATTGGAGCCAATGTGAGTACCTGTTGTACCCATAAATTCCCTGAATTGCCTATCGAGGTTGATCAATTCATTCCCTATATGCGAATAAGATGAAATTTCTCTTGGAATAATTGTCGGTGCATTTTCAGGGTAATCCGGTAAAAGTTCTTTTGCTTTATCAACGCCTACTTTCTGAATTAAATTAGAAAAAGCAATATCGCTCCACCAACTTATATTTAATTCCCATGCCATTAATTTGGCAATAAGAAGACTGTGTTCCGGTTTCCATGGATACGGGTCGTAACCAAGAACATCAAACTCAATTGGATATTTCCCTTTTGAATTTTCAATGAAACTATTAACACCTTTTGAATAGGCAGCAAGAATTTTTTTCGAAAGAGGATTAAGTTTTGGGTAAGTTGCTTCAACGATTTTATACAATCCCAGAGTCCGGAACATTTTATCGAAAGGAATAGTTTTACTGCCGAATACTTCGCTTAATTTTCCTTCGCCGGCTCTACGTGCTAAATCCATCTGAAATAATCTTTCTTGAGCATGGACGTATCCAAGAGCGAAAGCTAAATCTTCATCGTTGCTTGCAGATATTAATGGAATAGCAAAAGAATCCCTGTAAATATTAACTTCAGAAATTAGTCCGGATAATTTTACTTTACCATCATATTCAGGTAAAGATTTATTTAATATTATGTAGGAGATTATGAAAATTACTACAGCAATAATAAAGATCGAACCAAATAAGCCAATTAGAATCTTTTTCCAACTTTTCATTTAACCCCGGTTGAATTACTTATTTAAAATAATGAAATATTATTTGACGAATAAAAAAATATTTGATAAATAACCTAAGGTTTTTTCAATTTCTTACCAATGGAGTGATCATGAATGAAATCTATTTCATATTAATACTCGGTTCTGTAATTGCTGTTCTAATCTTGATATCGTTAACGTATAAAAAAATTTCGGGCGAATCTCAAATTAACATTAAAGATGAACTCGGCAGAGTTGATAAATCTTTTAGAGATGAATTATCACGCAACAGAGATGAAATCTCTAAAGTTGGTAAATCCCAGCGTGAAGAGTTGAGCAATGCAATTAAATTGTTTGGCAATCAACTTTTTGACCAGCTTTCAAAACTTATACAGACCAATGAACAAAAGTTTGATAAGTTACAGAATAGAGTGGAATCGCAGCTTAAAGAAATTCAGGAGAACAACTCTAAAAAGCTTGAGGAAATGCGTCATACAGTTGATGAAAAACTCCATAGCACATTGGAAAAGCGTCTCGGTGAATCTTTCAAACTTGTTAGCGAAAGATTGGAACAGGTTTATAAAGGTCTTGGTGATATGCAGGAATTGGCAAGAGGCGTTGGGGATCTTAAAAATGTTCTTGCAAATGTTAAAACCCGTGGAGGATGGGGCGAAATTCAACTCGAAAATCTAATTGAACAAATCCTTACACGCGATCAATATGAAAAAAATGTTTCGACAAAAAAAGGAAGTAACGATAAGGTTGAAATTGCTATAAAACTACCGGGACGGAATTTAAGTAAAAACGATACTGTGTGGCTCCCTATCGATGCAAAATTTCCTGTTGAAGATTATCAACGCTTACTGGATGCACAGGAAAGCAGCAATATAACTTTGATTAATGAAGCACAAAAGGGTATAGAAACTAGAATTAAAAATGAAGCAAAGAAAATTGCAGATAAGTATATCGATCCCCCACACACTACAGACTTTGCTATTATGTTCTTACCCATTGAAGGATTATATGCAGAAGTTTTACGCAGACCTGGAATTGCCGAAACACTTCAGCGTGAATACCGTGTTACTATAAGCGGGCCAACTACCCTTACTGCTCTTTTAAATAGTCTGCAAATGGGTTTCAGAACTCTTGCTATAGAAAAAAGATCCAGCGAAGTTTGGAAAGTTCTTGGCTCGGTAAAAAATGAGTTTGGTAATTTCGGTACTTTGCTAGATAAGACACAAAAGAAATTACAAGAGGCAAGTAATACAATTGATGAAGCAGCAAAATCAACAAGAAAGATTGAAAAACATTTAAATAAAGTACAGGAGCTACCGGTATCTGAACAAACCGAACTTCTCCAATAAAAAAAAGACGCTTATAAAAGCGTCTTTTTCACTTTTCTAATACAAATTAATTAGCGATACGCCGGAATGCCGGTTATTTCCTGTCCGGTTATTAAAAGATGAATATCGTGGGTCCCTTCATAAGTAATAACAGACTCCAGATTCATCATGTGACGCATAATCGGATAATCATTTGTTATTCCCATAGCACCTAAAACCTGGCGGAGTTCTCTTGCGATATTTAAAGCCATAGCAACATTATTCCGTTTTGCCATGGAAATATGTGCAAACGTTGCTTTCCCTTCATCTTTCAGCACACCGCATCTCCATGCAAGCAACTGAGCTTTAGTAATTTCAGTTAGTGCTTCTGCCAATTTTTTCTGTTGAAGCTGGAATCCACCTACGGGTTTACCAAACTGCTTTCTTTCTAATGAGTACCTTACAGCAGCGTCATAACAATCCATTGCGGCACCAATGGCTCCCCATGCTATTCCATATCGTGCAGAACTTAAACACATTAGTGGACCTTTTAGACCTTCGATGTTGGGAAGAACATATTCTTTAGGAACTTTTACATTATCAAAAACAAGTTCGCCGGTTACACTTGCGCGCAAAGACCATTTACCATGTTGTTCAGGAGCCGAATAACCTTGCCATTCTTTTTCAACAATCATTCCTCTTACAATCCCTTTTTCGTCCTTTGCCCAGACAATTGCAATATCTGCAATAGAGGAATTAGTAATCCACATCTTAGCACCGTTAAGTAAATAATGATCTCCCATATCTTTAACTTTTGTTGCCATTCCTCCGGGGTCCGAACCAAAGTCGGGTTCTGTTAATCCAAAACATCCGATAATTTCGCCTGATGCAAGTTTTGGCAAATATTTTTTCTTCTGTTCTTCACTTCCAAAAGTAAAGATAGGATACATAACCAGAGAAGTTTGAACAGATGCAAAAGATCGAATACCGGAATCACCGCGTTCAAGTTCTTGCATTATCAAACCATACGAAACATGATCTAAATCAGCACCACCATATTCTGAAGGAATGAAAGGACCGAGCGCACCGATTTCTGCCATCTCTTTAACAAGGTGCATAGGAAATTTTGCTTTCTCTGCATATTCTTCAATAATCGGTTTTACTGAATTGTTGACCCATTCTCGTATCGTACTTCTAACCATCTTTTGTTCTACTGTAAACAGATCATCCATTAAATAATGATCGGGAGGATTAAATTGAATTGTACTTGACATAGTTAGTCCAATTTTGTTTAAAAATGCCTATAAATATTGATTAATAACAAATTGCATAAAAAAATCTTCCGAAATATATCAAAGGTTTGGATTACTTTTTATAATTTTCGTCAGGCATTAAAAGGAATAATTGATATACTTCCGTTTTTGAACGTTAAACGCGGTTATTGAATAGAAAATTTTATGAAAAATGAAAAAAGAATCATCTTTACAGACAATTCAAAAATTGTAATTGAAGCATTAAATCAAGCCGGTGCAGATGTATTTATTGGTTATCCAATTACCCCAGCAAACTTACTTTACCATTATGCATCAAAACGTTTTCCTGTTTTTATGGCAGCACCGGATGAAATAACAACTCTTCAATGGATGGCGGGTTTTTCTTCTGTTGGAAAAATTCCTGTCACTGCTACTTCATTCCCCGGTTTTGCACTTATGATTGAAAGCATCAACATGGCTTACATGATGGAATTACCGATGGTGATAATTCTTGTTCAGAGATTAGGACCTGCAACAGGGACAGCAACTACCGGAGCACAAGGAGATTTATTGCTATTAAACGGAATGATTTCGGGAGGGATGTCGGTTGCAACTTTTAATTTCTCCAATGAGCTCGATTGCTGGAATATTTCTGCTAAAGCTATAGAGTTCGCTGTAAAACATAGAACACCGGTAATTATCCTTACTTCTAAAGAAGAAATGATGACAAAGAAAAGTATGGATATTAATCTGTTACCAGCAATCTCTAAGTGTGAAAGAGAATTTTATAATTCTGATGAAAATTATATTTCCTACAAACCGGAGAAAAATCTTGTGCCGGCATTTCTTCCGCTTGGTAATGAAAAACATCAGGTTAGGATAACTGCTTCCACACATAACATGAGGGGAATAATTCAGAACAGTACTGTTGAAGCGATGAATAACTCCAAACGATTACATTTTAAGAATTTCAGAAACATAGAAGACTATACTTTTTATGAACTTGATGAAGTGCCCGGTGAAAACACAATAATCGTTTCTTACGGAATCACTTCTCAATCAGCTAAAGAAGCTGTAATCAACCTTAGGAAAGACGGTAAGAAAATTTCACATTTAATTGCTAAAACTCTCCTTCCCGTTCCACAAAAGTATTATGAAATTTTATCAAGATATAAAACAATTATTGTAGCAGAAGAGAACTTAACCGGACAGTATCAACAAATACTTTTCGGAAGTAAACCGGATTCAAACATTATCGGTATTACAGAATTTGGTAAAATGATTAGTCCGGCAGCAATTATTAAACAGGTGAGCAATTATGTCTAGAAAATTTCTGGAAGAAGGAGAACTTCCTTACTGTAAAGGATGCGGACATTCATTAGTAGCAAATAATATCGACCTTGCATTGCAGAAAAACAACTATTCCCTTCTCGATCTTATTATTGTTACTGATATCGGTTGTCATGGAATAATTGATAAATCATTTAATACACATACAATCCACGGTTTACACGGCAGATCAGTCGCACTTGCTTCAGGTATATCAGCAGGACTGAATAACCCGAAGAAAAAAGTAATTGCACTTGTTGGTGATGGCGGTGCTACAATCG
>CAZEBL010000108.1:0-9388 GCA_964510325.1 uncultured Melioribacter sp.
TCATTGCTTCGGATTGAGTAGGATTAACCTTGCCCGGCATAATTGAACTTCCTGGCTCATTTTCCGGTAGGGCTATTTCACCAATTCCGCAGCGAGGTCCAGAACCGAGCCATCGGATATCGTTCGAAATTTTTAATAATGATGCGGCAATAGTTTTTAATACTCCGCTCATTTCTACAAGCGCATCTTTACCTGCCATTGCTTCAAATTTGTTAGGAGCAGTCTGGAATGGTTTACCGGTAAGTTCAGAAATTTTTGAAGCTACTTTTACGGCATAATCAACATGAGCATTCAAACCTGTGCCAACAGCTGTTCCGCCTAATGGAATTTCATATAGCCGTTTGAGTGAATCGCTGATTCTTGCAAGACCATTTGTTAATTGCTGTGCATAACCTGAGAATTCATTGCCTAATGTAAGAGGAGTAGCATCCATAAGATGGGTACGACCAATCTTAATAATATCTTTAAACTCGTTAGCTTTTGAATCCAGAGCATCTCTTAGTTTTGTAAGCATAGGTATTAGCCGTCTGTGAATTTCCTCGACAGCTGCAATGTGAATAGCAGTCGGGAAAGCATCATTAGTAGATTGAGCTTTATTAACATCGTCATTAGGATGAATTGGTTTTTTGCTTCCCATTACACCGCCAACCATTTCGATAGCGCGATTTGAGATCACCTCGTTTACATTCATGTTGGTCTGTGTACCGCTTCCAGTCTGCCAAACGACCAGCGGAAAATGGTCATTCAGCTTTCCAGCTATAACTTCATCTGCTGCTTTTAATATCAATTCTTTTTTATCATCAGGTAAAGAACCTAATTCATTATTAACAATTGCAGCAGCTTTCTTTACTATTCCAAGTGCTCTTATCAATTCTGATGGAAATCTTTCTCCACCAATTTTAAAATTCATTAATGAACGTGCAGTCTGTGCACCATAATACTTATCTGTTGGGACCTTAATTTCGCCCATACTATCAGTTTCAATTCTGTATTCCATTGTAATCTCCGAATTAATTATGTTGTTGCTGAAAAATTAAAGCAATGCTCTCTTAATTTCAACGAAAATGGAAAATGCGAATGAGAATTTATAATTGAAAATTGAGTGGGATAAATGGTGATTGTTAATAGAAAAAATAGGATTGATTAATTGTTGTCGATATTTTCGACTCTTCTGGCACCTATAAATCGTTTTTTATAATAAGGATCATTCAGGTTAGAAACAGTAACACCAAGACTGCGGCTGGCATGGACAAATTGATCGTCTCCAAGGTAGATTCCCACATGTCCGGGGTAAGAACGTTTAGTTGTATTAAAATAAACCAGGTCGCCAAACTTAAGGTCATATTTAGAAATATTTTCTCCAACTTTAAATTGCTCTCTCGTACTTCTTGGTAATTCTACCTCAACTGAACTCTGAAAAACTTGCTTAGTAAATGCAGAACAATCGATTCCATTTTCTGAATTTCCACCATATTTATAAGGTGTATCTAAAAATTTAATAATTTCGAAGAGGATTTTTTCCCGTGCGGTTAGAGGCACATTATAGGATTTTAATTTATCGAAGTTTCCTAAAAATTTGGATTTGTCAACCGATTCGGTTTCAACGGGTAATTCATCAAATTCATCCAATGATGAATCCGGTATATCCGGGAAAGTAATTGTGGGTTGTTCGATTGTATTCTTTTTAGTTCTTAAACTATCTGCAGAAGAAAATCTTACACTGCTTTTTGAAGATTCCTTTGATTCGTTTTTTGAATTAGGTTGATTAAACCGGGGTGATGAAGAAGATGCACTGCATCCAAAGAATAAGAGAATAGAAATAAAAACAGGTATGCAGCAATTTATTATTCTTGAAAACATCATCAATTAATTAACCGAGGTAAGCTCTTAAGTTCTTACTTCTAGACGCATGTTTTAATCTTCTAATTGCTTTTTCTTTTATTTGTCTAACACGTTCCCGGGTTAAATTAAATTTCTCACCAATTTCTTCGAGTGTAAGAGAGTGTTCCTTATTTAATCCGAAATAAAGTTTAATTACTTCTGCCTCCCTTTCGGAAAGACTTGAAAGGACACGCTCAATTTCATTTCGCAAGGATTCAGACATTAAGATATAATCCGGCGAAGGGATTTCTTCGTTCGAAAGCACATCAAGCAATCTATTTTCCTCGCCTTGAGAAAACGGTGCATCCATTGAAACATGACGACCTGAAATTTTCAGGGTATCGGATACCTCGCTTATATCCATACTAAGTTCCTGAGCTAATTCATGTGCATTCGGCTCACGTTCATATTCCTGTTCAAGATTACTGTATGCTTTACCAATTTTATTAAGTGCACCAACTCTATTAAGAGGTAACCTAACAATACGGGATTGTTCGGCAAGTGCCTGAAGAATTGATTGTCTAATCCACCAGACTGCATAGGAAATGAATTTAAATCCGCGTGTTTCATCAAAACGTTTTGCTGCTTTTATTAAACCGAGGTTTCCTTCATTAATCAAATCGCCAAGGGATAAACCCTGATTCTGATATTGTTTTGCGACAGAGACAACAAAGCGTAAATTGGCTTTAACCAATTTCTCCAGGGCTTTCTGGTCTCCCTTTTTAATTTGAATAGCAAGATATATTTCATCTTCGGGTGTTAATAAATCTACTTTACCAATTTCCTGAAGATATTTATCTAAAGATTGACTTTCGCGATTAGTAAATTGCTTGGTGATTTTCACAGAATAATTCTCCGCAATTAGGATTCAAGGTTAACATAATCAACAATACCTACAATTGAAGCATCAACGGGTGCCATATCAACATCAAGGGGAATAACGGCTTCGCTTGCAGTAACATAATAAATAATTTCACCCGGACCAGCACCGACAGTATCGAGCGCAATAATTGGTTCACCTAAGTTCTGCAATTCTCCATTAATAGGTTGAACAAACTGCATCTTATAACCTGTAACGGTATCATATTTACGAGTAGCCCAGATGGTACCAATAACTTTGCCCAGATACATTACTTAACTTCTTTCTTATTGTCGGTTACAGTAATATCAAGTTTATCTACAATAGCCATAATTACAGCATCAACGGGTTTGTTTTTAGTAATTGTTGTCTGGCGTGCAGAACTTCCCTGAGCAACAATAACAACTTCGCCAACACCCGCTCCAACAGAATCCACTGCAATAACTGTAGATTCTTTTGGCGTATAATCCAGATTGAGTTGACGAACAATTAGAAATTTAGCGCCGACAAGATTTTCATCTTTGCGGGTTGACCATACAGTACCAATTACTTTTCCGAGTATCAGATTTGCCTCACAATTCTAATGGATCAATTATTTTAATACCGCTCTGCTTATACCTATCTATTCTGCTGGTAAGAATAGGTAATTTATTAATCTCTGCCACTACACACATTATTGCATCACGTGTGGTCGCAACTTTATTAAAAAATTTTGAAATCTTCAAACTGTATCTTGAATTTAAACCGAGAATTTTTAATGATGCCAACAAATCCTGAACCGATTTTCTCTCAAGATCCGTTGAAGCTGCAAAAAACAATTCTGAAGCATTTATTACTGTTGTAAAACAAATCCCCTTAGTCATCGCCTTTTCAAGTGAAGTTATACCGGATGAATTATGAGTTAGATATTCTAAAAGCAGGTCTGTTTCTACTAAAAACTCTTTTTTGCTTTCCATTAATAATTAACTCTGCTCTTAAATTTATCTGATGTGATACTCCCCTTTGCATGTAAGAAATTTAATACAACAGAACCCGGCAAACCCTGAGTAATTTTAATTTCTTCATAAAGATTAGCATCTATTAAAGATTCTTTAATTATGGAATCAGAATCTCCGTAAACAACCACTTTAATATTTCTATAACCCCTGGAAAGAAGTTCCTTCAATTTATCTTCAGGAAATTGAAATGTTTTTCCCGAATTAATCTCCAAATCAAGTTCAAATAATTTTGATAAATCTTCATCCATTTAAAAAGCTCTTTCCTAAGAGATCATTGTTTATTTTGAAAAAGTGGGCAACTGTTTGAGCAGCATCTGCAAATGTCTCTCTTGTTCCTAAGTTAATACCCGGTTTGTTTTTACGGTAAAAAATAAGCGGAACGTATTCGCGGCTATGGTCTGTACTTGGTGTTGTTGGATCGTTACCATGATCTGCTGTAAGCAAAAGACAATCCGATTCATCAAGTACATTTAATATTTCCGGTAATCTATCATCAAATTCTTTTAATGCTTTTGCAAATCCATCAGGGTCATTCCGGTGACCGTAATAGACATCAAAATCAACAAGATTTGCGAAAATGAGTGCGTTACTGCTTGATTTTGCAGCATAGATAATTTTATCCACTCCTTCATTATTCGATTTTGTTTTCAGTTTTGTCTTAATGCCTTTATAATTAAACAGATCATTTACCTTTCCAACAGCAATTGTTTCAATTCCTTCCTTCATCAAAAAATCGAGAATCGTATCCGAATTCGGGTCAACGGAAAAATCTTTTCTATTAGTTGTTCTTGAATAATTTTTCGATTTGCCGATAAACGGTCTGGCAATAACACGTCCAACCGCATCTTTACCGATAAGTACTTTATCGCGTGCAATCTGACATATTTCATACAAACGTTCGAGTGGAATTACTTCTTCATGAGCAGCTATTTGAAAAACGGAATCGGCCGACGTATATACTATGGGGAAAGTCGTTTTAACATGTTCATCGCCAAGTTTTTCAATAATTTCAGTTCCAGATGAGGCAATATTTCCTAAGATACCTTTAACACCGGTCTCCTTTATAAACCTGTCAATTATTTCTTTAGGGAATCCATCCGGATATAAAGGGAATTCAACTTCGGTTTTAATTCCACCAAGTTCCCAGTGCCCTGTTGTAGAGTCTTTGCCAACTGATATCTCGGCCATTTTACCAAATGATGCAATAGGATTTTCGATTTGGGAAACGCCTTTGATAAATGTAATATTACCAATTCCCATCTTCTGAAGATTTGGAATGTTCAGCCCGCCAACAGCTTCAGCCATATTTGCAATTGTATTACTCCCTTCATCTTTATATTTATCCGCATCAGGTAATTCACCAACACCAAGTCCATCTAGAACAATTAAAATAAAGTTATTCAATTAATCCTCCGATATGAAGATCAGTTGGTACTTTTGACAGTGTTTCCACCTTTTTCGATAGCTTTTTTAAGAGCAAGGTCAGCATTACTAAGAACCTCCTGAACATCGGACTTACCTGTAGTTGAGGCAACACCAATTGAGACAGTGAAGGTAGTCTGTTTAGAAACTACAGCAATCGGTTTGCGTGCAATTTTTATTCTTAGTTTTTCAGCCCAGAGAAAAACATCCTTTGCGGATGTATTGAAGAAAAATATTGCAAATATTTTTTCGCTTATTCTTCCCATTATATTAAGCGGAGTCATTTCATCACGTATCAATTGTGCGATTGTACGCAATACTTTAGGGAACGGGTCCCCTTCGAATAATGATTCCTGATCGAGAAGGTCATCAACTTTTATTAGAGCTACTGCACCTGGTAATTCCAGCTCTTTTGATCTAACAAGATCGATTGTTAATCTCTCAATAAATGAATCGTAGTTCAAACAACGTGTTTCGATATCAACTGAGAGAAGGTTTTTTAATATACTAATTGTTGAATAGGAATGAAGAATAAATGCGAAAATTTTTGTGGCATTCTTGATAAATGTAACTTCGCTATTTGTATAAACATTTTTCTTTAAACTTTCGAAACAGAGAACCCCGTAATTCTGTTCATCATAGATTAAAGGGATTGCCAGGAAGGAACCGTCAAAACTTACATCCTCATTTTTGGAAAAACGCGGGAATTCTGAACCGGATGTATCATCAATCTTAACCGGTGTTGAACTTAAAATCGATTTACCAACCAGAGTTCCGCTTAAATCGATCTCCAGATTTTCACCAATGTATTTTAACGAAGTTTTGTTCACAATACGTGCAGTTTTAAATTTATGTTCGTTAGGGAAATAAGAAACAAAAGTAAATGCATCCCAATCAATTAATCCTTCTACTGCACTGTTTAATGCCGAATAGAGATCTGATTCACTTTCAAATTTTTTATCGTATGAGAGAACTCCAAGAAGGGATTTTAATCTTTGTTCAGCTTGAGATTCAGTAAACTTCTCTTCGAACAAGGAAATGATAACCGAGATTACTCTTACGATTCTGCCTAACGAATAGATCTGTTCAATACCAAAAGCATCATTAACTTTAGAATCGAGCGTTAAGATTCCTGTTAGACTTTTGCCATAAAAAAGAGGAACCCCAACAAAGCTTTTAATTCCTTGAGGTGAATTATAATAGCGTATTACATCAATTTCAGCATTAGCTGAAATATCAGTCAATAGTTCGGGTTCTTCCTTCTGAATAATTTTACCAAGTATATCGTCTTCAAGATCGAATTTTTGTTTGGATATTTGATTAGAACTCGAGACATACTTTTCCAGAGTAAGCCGCTTGCGATTTTTGTTGTACCAGAAAAATGCTGCTGTATGCGCCATAAACGAATCTTTCACAACACTCAATATTTTTTCGAGAACAAAACCGAATTGTTCGTCATGATTAACATCTTTGGGAATTTCTTCATGTACAATTTTATCAAAGTTCGATTTGAAATCGGGTGGTTTGAATAATTCTTTATTACCCCTGTTATATGATGGCGAGAAGCTCTCTGCTGTGATTACTTCAATATTCTTATTAGGAGAGATAATTGTAAAATCTTCGCCAGTATCAGGTGTATATTTTGATTTATCGGTTTTTGGGATGGAGTCAAATTCATCGTCAATTTCTTCACCACCTGTATAAACCTGTTCTGTCTTTGAAGTGTCTCTCAAAAAAATAATAAAGCCGACATACACCAACAGAATAAATCCGGCAATTATTTTAAATAAAATATCTTCTGTAAAAAAAGGAATAGCGATGAGGATGGGAATGATTAAAAAGGTAAGAATCCTCTTTCTATTTTTTTCAGATAAACCCATCAACTCGCCGGTAAGATTAAAGAATTTTCTTAAATATCTACAATGTTTGGTTCAATAATACTAAAGTTTTGCGAAATTTTCATAAAAGTAGAGCAGTTAGAATCCGAATTATTTCTTTTTTGCCCCTTCCGGTAATAGCCGAAAATAAAAATAGATTCTCGCCCTTAATTAATTCAGGAAATATTTCAACAACATCTCTAACTGATTTTGATATCTCGGACTGTTTAAGCTTGTCGATTTTATTCAGAATAATATTGCAAGGGATATTTTTTTCGGCAAGGAATTGGTTGAAATCAATATCAAGCTGAGTCGGCAGATGTCGGCTGTCTATAAGATGAAATGCCAGAACAATGTTTTTGTTTAATTGGATGAACTTTTCAATTAGATTTTTCCAATGGTCTCTTTCCACTTTCGATACTTTCGCAAATCCGAACCCCGGTAAATCAATCATGTAAAATTTATTTTCAACAAGATAATAATTAATCGATCTTGTTTTGCCGGGTGTTGAACTTGTTTTTGCGACCTTAGACGGATAGAATAGTGTGTTTATAAAGGAAGATTTACCAACATTAGATCTTCCGCCTAATATTACTGCCGGCAAATCCTTGTTCGGTATTTCATTCAAATTATATACGGCTTTTATAAATTCTATTTTTCTCATGTGGCAAATATAAGAAACAATGGAATACTGATAGTTCTTCTAATGTTATTCAATTCCGTACTAATAAAATATTGTATGTTAATTTAAAATAAAAAAGGAGTAATAGTATTTACCATTACTCCTCATAACAAAAACAAAAGGAAATTATTTTTCTTTAGAAGTTTTTCTTGTCGTAGTAGTTTTAGCTTTAGCCGGAGCTTTTTTCACTTTTGCATCATCAGATTTTTTTGCTTTAGGTACTTTTGGTTTCTTTTCCATTACCTTTTTTTCGGAAGCGGCTTCAGTTTTAGTTTCATCCGATTTTACAGTATCTTCTTTAGATTTTTTAGGAGCTTTCGGTTTTACAATTCCGCTATAATCAACAAGTTCAATCAAGGCTAATTCTGCAGCATCCCCTTTTCTTTGTCCTAATCTAACAATTCTGGTATAACCGCCGGGTCTATCCCCTATTTTAGCAACAATATCATTAAACAATTCTTTAAGAAGATTTCTGTCTTGTATTTCGGATGCAACAAATCTGCGCGCGGCAACAGAATCTGTTTTTGCTTTTGTAATTAACGGCTCAACAAAAGATCTTAATTCTTTTGCTTTAGCAACAGTAGTTTTAATCTTCTTATGCTTTAGTAATGAAGAAGCTAAATTTCTAAGTGTTGCGCGTCTGTGTTCCGAAGTTCTTTTTAATTTTCTACCTTTAACTCTATGTCTCATTATTCAACCCTGGGGAAAGTACTAATTATTTTCTGGTTTTTCTTTTAGTATTTTATCTACGTCCATACCGAATTCGAGTCCGTAGTTTTCAACAATTTCAATTAATTCTGCTAAAGATTTTCTACCGAAGTTTCTGAATTTAAGCATTTCGTTTTCGTCTCTGCGGACTAAATCGCCAAGTGTTTTAATATTGGCAGCTTTCAAGCAGTTATGAGATCTAACGCTTAATTCGAGGTCGTCAACATTGGTAGTAAGAATTTTTCTTAGTCTTTCAGCTTCAGCATCTTTTTCACTTTCAACTTTTTCTTCTTCAGGTTCAGCATCAAAATTGATGAAAAGCTGAATATGATCTTTAAGAATTTTTGCAGAGCTCGAAAGAGCTTCTTCCGGAGTAATTGAACCGTCGGTTGTAATTTCGAGGGTAAGTTTTTCGAAGTCATTTCGTTCTGCGATTCGAACATTCTCAACGTCATATCTAACATTTACAATCGGTGTAAATATGGAATCGATTGGAATCGTACCAATTGTCATATCAGGTATTTTCTGCTCATTAGACGGGACATATCCTTTACCAATACCAAATTTTAATTCCATGTTAAGTTTTGTTTCAGGATTAAGTCTGGCAATTAAAAGATCCGGATTAAGGATTTCGATATCGGGACATGCTTTTTGAATGTCTGCTGCTTTAAATTCTTTAGCACTGGAAATTGAAAGTTCGCATCCGGTTGTTTTCTTATTTAAAATTCTCATTCTAACCTGTTTAAGATTTAGAATGATTTCCGTTACATCTTCAACAACGCCCGGAATAGTAGAAAATTCATGAAGAACACCTTCAATCTTAACAGCGGTAATAGCAGAGCCGGTAAGTGAAGATAGTAATACTCTTCTCAACGCATTTCCTAATGTTACTCCGAATCCTCTTTCCAATGGTTGCAAAGAAAATCTTCCGAATGTAGCACTCTTCGAGGAATCGTCTTGA
>CAZEBL010000109.1:0-9298 GCA_964510325.1 uncultured Melioribacter sp.
GTGATTTGCTTTCAAAATGTTTTTTGACAATCTTAAAACCAAGCCTTCCCGGTATAGGTTTAAACGCGGAATGTTGTGATTTGCTTTCAAAATGTTTTTTGACAATCTTAAAACCAAGTTAATAACATAATTAAGGGAGGTTTGATAGTTGTGATTTGCTTTCAAAATGTTTTTTGACAATCTTAAAACCAAGAATAGTAAATGGATATAAGTCTTTTTTGCCGTTGTGATTTGCTTTCAAAATGTTTTTTGACAATCTTAAAACCAAGTCTGCCAAATCAGATTGCCTTGTTAGGTGCGTTGTGATTTGCTTTCAAAATGTTTTTTGACAATCTTAAAACCAAGGGTTGCCCCGAAGTTCCGACATAAGGTAAAGTTGTGATTTGCTTTCAAAATGTTTTTTGACAATCTTAAAACCAAGGAAAGTTCTAATTTTTCGCATACTAATTCTGTTGTGATTTGCTTTCAAAATGTTTTTTGACAATCTTAAAACCAAGAGAAGCGAGTAGGAGAGCAAGGTTAGAACAGTTGTGATTTGCTTTCAAAATGTTTTTTGACAATCTTAAAACCAAGATTTCTTTTCAATATCTGAAAGTTTATTATGTTGTGATTTGCTTTCAAAATGTTTTTTGACAATCTTAAAACCAAGGTAGATTGGTTTAGATTGTTAAAATAAAACAACTTACAGGGCTTTTAGGATTGAAAAAATGGGGAGGAGTTTTCAACTCCCCTCAAATCCTCCTCTTAAAAAGAGGAGGATTTTTAAAATAATTCGAGTTGATGGGGTTCTATGAACCCATCCTCCTTCTTTTTACCATAAAATATTTCCATCATACCAAATTGCTTGTCTGTTATGGATAATATTCCTACATGACCCTTTTCAGGCAGTAATGCTTTAATCCTTTTTATATGAACATTTCTGTTTTCTCGGCTCGAACAATGCCGGACGTAAATTGAAAATTGAAACATCGAAAAGCCGTCTTTCAATAATTCCTTTCTAAAACGGGCATATGCTTTTTTCTCTTTCGGTGTTTCGGTTGGCAAATCGAATAATACCAGAATCCACATTATCCTGTACTCGTTGAACCTCATATAAGTTTAGCGCCTTGTTCCGGGTTTTATTTTAATTACTGTTTAATTCCTTTTGTGTTTATAATTTCCTTTAGTTTTATCAACACGGCTTCAATATTATTTTCAACTTCTTCATTCTTAAATCGAATTACATCTATTCCCATTAAATTTATCACGCTACTTCTTAGTCTATCGTATTCTTTCTGTCTTTCGTGGTAAGCCCCGTCTATTTCAATAACCAGTTTTTCCTCATAGCAAAAAAAATCGCTTATAAAGAATGTCTCTTTACCGAGCATATCGAAAAATATCGGATGCTGCCTATAGAATTTTCTATTAAGAAAACGTCTGTTGCGTACTGCTTCCCAAAATATACTCTCGGCGTTTGTAGATTTTTTCCTTAATTTTCTACAAAGTTGTTTTGATATTGCTTTTAGTCGCGGGTTTTTGGATAAACTCATTTAACCTCCTTGAACTCATTCCAAACCCTTTTCTTAAAAAGAGAAGGGTTTTTAAAAGTCCTTCTCTTACAAGAGAGAAATTTAGGGTGAGTTCCATAAGTCTGGATAAATTATTTTACGTGCCGTACCTTCAAAGCATTTTACAAGTGAAGCCGTTGTTCTTTGCATTCCTACCATAAGAGGACTTCTTTCGCCATCAATTATTATTTCTTTTGTGCCGATTGATAATAACTGCTTTTTAATTGATGAAGTTAACTCATAAAAATCTTCGCCGTTATTTACCATTTCGAATACAATGCTATCTACATAGGGTCTGTAAGGTTCCATAATATCGTCCGCAAGACAGTATGCGTTGTATTTGTTCGCGTGGTGTATTCCGAGTGTGGGAAGCAAGCCGGAACCCACAAGTCCGCGCGCAGTTATTGCTCTTAATATTGCATAACCGTAATTGAATAAATTGTTCGGCGGCACGCCGTTTCTATCCCTTATAAAATCGTCTATCATAGGGAAGAAATTTTTCCAGTAATAGGCAGCCGCGCGTCCCTCGTAATTATCCGGGTCGCCGCTGCGCACCTTCTTGGCCCACGTAATCATATTGTTTACTGGTACTTTTCTTTCTCTAAGATTCGCCGCTTGGTTTTTAATCTTTGCAGAAATTGTCTGCTGCCATAGTTGTTTTTTCAGCGGTTCAGAAGAATTGATTTGTGCCCTGAACTTTTCGTTTTGTTCCGTATTGCCGGCAAGCGGTAAAAACAAACCGTTCGGCATGTGGGTGTTTGAGCATGTAACAACCGCGGTGTTATTATCTAATAGAGACGATAAAGCCCCATGTGTTATTGTTATTTGCCCGCTATCTAATATTACAATTCCAATATCCTCGATTGGTATTGTGTTTAATACATCCTTAGTAATAGTCGTGCGTTTTTCCAGCCATCCTTCTTTCTTTTCGGCAATAATGTTTATGTTGGTCTTTTCATCATTCTGTTCTTGCCCACCTTCTTCATCCCGTTCGATACTTTTAACAACAAGCTGTTCGTTCTTTTTTGAGAGATATGCTGGGTTACCGAAATATAGTGTTCGTTTGATCATACTCGGTCCTCACATTACCGGTTTTATGTTACCGAGACGGTCAACAGTAAGTTTGATGCACGTATCTTGTATTCTTATTGGTTTAGAAATTTTCGGGTTATTCTTGGTTTTTGCATTTGAAATTTTCTCATCACATAATTTTTTTACAAGTTTTGCAATAGCGTTATCTTTACCTCTTATATATTTGATCAAATCAAGGTCGATGTTGTCAACAACTAATTTTGTTAAACTATCTACTAGTGAATCGGTTTCTTTCGAACCATCGACAAAAATACTATCGGTATGTTTTGAAAATAAATTATCAATTTCTTTTTCTCTGATTTTTTTCATTTCTTTTTTCTTCTTTTTATTAAGCATATTTTCAAGATATGAATTATCAAAATAGTATGGAGAACAGTCTTTATACGAACCAAATTCATAATATCGGGTTCTTTTTTCTACGGATTCTTCTTTATCATTTATCAAATCTTCAATCTTTAAAGGAGTGTATACGATTTCTTCGGCAAGAGTATGGGAAACAAAGTAACAAAGATTTTGTTTGGCATCCATTTTTACTGTTCTGAATATTCTGGCTTTGTCAATTTTTTTATTCCAAAAATCCGAGAAGTTTTCATCATCTTCATTAAATGGAATGATTTCATCTTCACCTTTTGGAAGATAAACTAAATCATTTTGCGAAAGAATAAATAGTAATTTCCCATTCTTTGTTTCTTCACAAATTTCGGTGAAATATCTTTCTATAATTTGATCCAAGTTCTTGTTGCCATTTTTCATTTCCTCTTTTACAAGTTTTACTGCATCAAAAAATGTAAGCACACTAAATTTTCTCTTTTCATTTTGTTCAACAATCGCAAAACAATAATTGTCTCCAGTTTTTACATAGATTGAGTTTGGTGGATAATTTTTTCTATCTAAGGGCTGTAATCTTCCTTCGTCTCCCTCACCCTCATCCTTTGAATACCTTACTTTAACTGCATTTATAGGGTGCTCATTTTTTTCTATACGGAACTTGTTGAATTCTATAATACCTTCGGGTGTAAATGCGTTTGCTCCAAATTTATTTAAATGTTTTTCTAGTTCACCAGCAATATGTTTTTGTATTACTTTCTCAGTAAAAAAATTCATTAGGTTTGTTTTACCCTTCAGCTTGCTAAGCGGTAATCTATAAGATTCATTTTTACCATAAAGTGTTTCATCATGAAAACCACCTCTAATTCTTAAGAAGTCTTTTCCATCTTTTGGATTTTTTTGTATAAGTAGTTTTTTTCTTGGTTTATGCGATACAATCATAGATGATAGTTTGTCTTCTGCATGTTTAGGAAAGTCCTTCCATGGCAAATCAAAGTGTGTAAAACTTTCCTTCATTTCTTTTAATACCTTTTGCCTTTTATCCTTCTGAAGGTTGATAAATTTTTCAAGCAAATTTTCTTCGGAGCTATCAGAGGTTTCAGTTAGCAAGTTTTTATGTTCTTTTAGCCAGGCCTGAAATTCTTTATTTAAGTTATTGAGTCGTTGGATATGGCTTTGTTCTGTACAAGCAACTACTAAAGCATCAATAGCATGATGCCGGTGATCAAAACGCTTTCCCCAATTTTTAATTTTCAGAACGTTCTTGTTTTTATCTTCATCTAATTCATAACTAACCCAATCTTCACCACAAATTTTTCCCATAGCCGCGAACCGGTCTTTGGTAATTTCTTTTAGTTGATCATTTAAACCCCAATGCTGCCTTAAATAATCAGTTACAGCACCAGTTGTTGTTAAGACTTTTTCCATTCCAACAATTTTCCCCAGTTCTTCCTTAACTTTTATCGAAATGTATTGTGTGTCTTTTTTCTGGCGTTCAACAAAATCTTTGGGAATGGTTGTCAGTAGGAGATTTTTTCTTTTTCGTCCAAAGAAAATCTCATTTATATGTTTAACATAATCGTCTTCGTTCAGGATATTTTGGGTTGTCGAACCAGAGGTGATGTATTCCCAAGCCGTTCTGTTTCCTTTATCTTCATTAACACTTGTTTCGCAGACAACTTTGTTGGCTAATGAATCATCAAAGAATCTTGATCTGGGAATTATGTGGTCGACTTCAAAGTCTCGTGTAAATAATCTGCTTAAGGGAATAGGATTCATAGTATATGGTGAAATATGTTTTTGTTCTTCCCACAATTTATATTTTTCAACTTCTTTTTTGTCAGGTGAATATTCTCTTGTTTGAAGACTCCATAGCTTATATCTCTCAATGTTGCTGAATGAAGGATTTTCATTCAGTTCAATAGTATTTTCAGAAGGTAAAGAATGCTTTAACTCAATTAATCTCTCTTTGATCCTTTTATTTTCTTTTTCAGCGTTTAACACTGCCTTGTAAATTTTATTTCTTTCATCTGCATTATTCTTTAATTCCCTTGCCAATTCAACACGAATTTCATCTGGTTTAATTTTGTAATATTTCCAAATGCTTTTAACAATTTGCAAAGTTTCATTTGTTAATTGTTCAACAACTGGATTTCTTAATGTATATTTATCAGCATTATTTGGATCGGCGGCTTTCCTCTGTTCAAAAGTTTTTATTTCATGATAATCTTGAATAGCAGAACTATCACTTATTTTTTCTGCTGTATGGCTTCCATATACAAGCATTGCTGCATAAGAAGAAATCATTCCACCTTCATTTAATACATTAGATCTGCCGCAATACTCTCTTAGTGAAATATCAATATTATTATCAACTTCTCCAGTTTTTATCTTTTCAATTTTTTGTTTGATTTTTTCAGAAATTCCGGTTGTTGTATCTGAATTCCAAGTCCTCATTAAAGGAAGAAGATTTTTAATTGCTTTTTCAGATAGCGAACCATAAGCACGTTTAAATCGGGTTTTGGCAATTGTTTTAATGAATTCTTCGTTGGAACAATATTCACTATTATTAGAATTGTTTTGAGCAATAAAACTTTGTATAGCTTTAATTCTTTCGCAATTAGTATCATACTCGTTATCACTGTTTGGGTCATATTCGTGATATAAAGAGGGATTTTTTTCATAGTCATTGTTTTCGATTCCTTTTTCGTCATACTCTTTCTTAATCCAGTTGTACAATATCCTCCATAGTGCAATAAGATTATTTATTTCTTCAATTTTCAGATTTCTATATAATTCTTCTCCTAATACTTTTTTAATTGTTATCTTTGTTTCATTACCTTTTAGCTTTGCCTTTATATGTAATCCATTTAAATAATCTACTTTATCTCTTAATTTCAATTTGTTGCGAGCTGAGCTATGACTTAATTCTTTTTGTCCTTGGAGCAGTTCATATAGTGTATTCTTTTCTTCTACGGTCAGCTCCCGATCTCTATAAAATCTTTTTCCATTAATTTCAGTAACAGTATTTATACTTAGATTATTAATTTGTTGCCAAATTCTGTATTCTTGATACAATGGATGACTTTGTGGAATCACCTTCAATTCTTTTTCATATCTGCAATTAGCAATTAATTTAAATTGTGGTTTCAATGGTCTTTGATAATAAATTATTTGCTCTTTTATAATATGTTTTAATCCTTTATCAATAGCTTCTTCGCGATATTTTTGCTGATTCACTGATGTCCCGGGGAATAAAAAGCTTGCAATTTTTTCAAGTGTTGCTCGAGATGTATTATTTAACCAGTCGTAGTGTTTAACTTGTTCATCCCAAATTGCATCAAATTCTCTTTTATAACGCGATCTTAATATGACGCGTGAACGTACTCGATACCATTTATCTTCTTTTAGTTTTTCATAAAAATATTCACCTAGTTGGGGCTCGCCTTTTTCCTTTAAATCTTTTTCCAAATCTTCCATTTGCTTTCGCCAGCTTGATTTAAATGGAAACGTAAACTCGGTTGATGTTATTTCTCCCGTCTTATTTCTACGAATTGTTATAGCTAGTTCAGTTTCTTCATTTACTCTTAAATTCTCTAAAACAGTTATTCCAATCAATTCTTCTCCATCACTTTTTTGAATCGTAACTTCATATTCTGGAATTTCTTTGTTGTTGTCTTTTTTTCTTCTCGATTTTCTTGTCCCTATTTTTTTAAGCGAAATGATATTTACTTTATCAACAAAAGTTTGATGTTTTTTTATAAATTCATCCTTGTTTTCGTTTTCATCTTCGATTTTCTTTTTGTCTTCGTCTCCCGTTTCACCGCCAGCGTAACCTCGTAATTGATTGAATAAGTAAAGTAATCTTCCAAATTCATTCATCGTTATTTTTTCATAAATCGCTTTTTTTCTTAATTCATACAGTCCAAATGCGTTAAGTTGTTTACAACTTTTTGGGATAGGTAGAATGTTAAGTTGTTGTATTTTATTTGCGTCAGGAAAATTGCCTTCCCATTTAATAAAATCTGGCAAAATCCCTAATTCATTCAAAATATAGATTAATTTATTGCGTCTTTGTTTGTAGCGTTTATTTAATTTTCGTTCCCTTCTTTTTGTTCGCCTATCAGCGTTTCTTGTTAATCCTAATCCTTGCTCAAAATTGGTTTTGTCTTTCCCTAATGAGATTATACGGCTTCCCATTCCGAGGATTTTCCCTCCTTCATTCTTTTCTTCTGGCTTTTCAATTAAAGCCCAGCCAATAGAATTTGTACCTAAGTCAAGTCCAAGAACCTTTTTCATAATATTTTTCCTTTTGTATTTCTAAAAACATTTTTTTAAATTGTTGTTGACTTTTGAAAGCAAAAATCACAATAAGGATTATTCCGTTGTGAAAACATTTACAGTAATCCCGATGTAAACCATCGGGATTGCTTTTTTAAAATGTCAACAATATTTATAAAAACTTTTTTTACAATATTTAATATTAATAGCGGGAAAAAGAATGAGAACATTAAAAGCAGAAACTACTTGTTCAATCTTGCTTATTTAGATTTAAATATCAACTGTATTTTAAAAAATTATTCACCATTAACCCACATCAATAGCACTAACAACCGATAACCACCCACCCACTACCAACCACCAATCACCAAGACACCACATAATCATGCAGGTAAGTGCATTTTTTTATCTCCTAATTCAAAAAAACCACACATTTGTGCTGTTGAGAAACAGTTTTGCAATTAATATTTACAACTCAGAAACAATACAAATTATGTTTGGCTGGATTGTGAGGGGAAATCCAGCATTTGAAAATAAAAACCACACAATAGATAGGAGGGGCAAATGGAAGAAAGATTAAATCAAAATCCGCTTTCGGAATTAATTCCGGATGATGTTTACTCTCTCTTAACAAGCCGCGGACTAATTGATGAAAAGTCTGTGCGGGATTATATAATAAGAAAGAAATTTAAAACTCTTCGTTCCAGTAAAGTTAATGCAAGTGATGCAATTGAACGGCTGAGAGAAGAGTATCCCTATCTTCAGTTCGATACTATTAGAAAAATTGTTTATCAGCCCAAAAGTTAACCCCACATAAATACTCCTCTTAGAAAAGCAAAGCCGGGTGGTAAGTAAGCTATCCGGCTTTTTATTTAATAAATTCGGTCTTTTTCAGGACGAATTCATCTTGATTTTTCTTAAATTTGCGGCAACATTTTTTAGATAAATATATTATTTAAAAAAATTGTTTGAATGAAAAATTCTTTCATGTAAATTCAACGCCGAATTAAAAACCGGATTGGTTCAAAATAAATTCTCAAATTAAATAGGGAGTCTTTATGCAAAGCAGTCTTTTTTGGTTTGTTCCTATTGCATCTGTTACTGCCTTAATATTTGCATATCTTTTCTACCGTCAAATGATGAAGCAAAGTGAAGGTACTGAAAGGATGGCAACTATTGCTCTTTATGTTCGTAAAGGCGCAATGGCTTATCTTAAACAACAATATAAAATTGTTGGATTATTCTTCGTTGGACTTACATTAATTTTTGCTTTTCTTGCTTATGTATTAAATGTTCAAAATCCATGGGTTCCGTTTGCATTTATTACCGGTGGATTCTTTTCCGGTTTAGCCGGATTTTTTGGAATGAAGACAGCAACCCAGGCATCTGCAAGAACCGCTAATGCAGCACGCGAATCTTTAAATGCAGGTTTGAAAGTTGCATTCAGAAGCGGTGCTGTTATGGGATTGGTTGTTGTAGGGCTTGGTTTATTAGATATATCAATTTGGTTCTTAATACTCAATCATTTTTATCCAGCCGAATTAAATGATGGGCATAATCTTGTAATAATTACAACTACAATGTTAACATTCGGTATGGGTGCTTCTACACAAGCTCTTTTTGCACGTGTTGGTGGTGGAATTTTTACAAAAGCTGCAGATGTTGGTGCCGACCTCGTCGGCAAAGTAGAAGCCGGTATCCCGGAAGATGATCCACGTAACCCGGCTACTATTGCGGATAACGTTGGCGATAATGTCGGTGATGTTGCCGGTATGGGTGCCGATCTTTATGAATCTTATTGCGGATCAATTTTAGCTACTGCTGCACTTGGTTCGGCTGCATTTATTGGAAACCCTGAATTACAATTTAAGTCCGTCTTAGCTCCTATGTTAATTGCTGCAATCGGAATTGTTCTTTCTATTGTTGGTATCTATTCTGTTAGAACAAAAGAAGATGCAAAGCTTGGGGATTTACTTAAGTCCTTAAATCGCGGTATTAATTTTAGTTCAATCCTGATAATAATCTTTGCCTATATAATAGTTAAGATGCTC